>JBHENN010000085.1:0-11920 GCA_046262015.1 Actinomycetota bacterium
TTCTCCTCCCAGTGAACCTGACCTCCTCGCGACAGTACGGGGGGCCGTTTGGCGTTTCGTTGGTGTCGGGGACTTATCCGCTCCAATGAAACGACAACGTCCGTTTCCTATCGTGCACCGCGTCGACCCACCCTGGGAAGACCGCCGGCCGCGGCGAGGGCACCTCGGAAGGAGCGAAAGATGGGCCAGATAGGAAAGGATGGAGCTTCGATAGTCATCGAAGGCGACGGCGTCGAGCTGCGAACGGCTGAGATCGGCGACATGACGGCGGCGTTCGTCACCGTCCCCAAGGGAACCGATTTCGGCCCCGCGCTCAAAGGTCTCCCCGGCGATGCGTGCCCCTGCCCCCACTGGGGCTACATGGTCAAAGGACGCCTGAAGATAGGCACTCCCGATGGCGAGGAGATCCTGGAGGCGGGCAACGTCTTCTACCTGGCTCCCGGTCACGCGCCGGAAGCACTCGAGGACTCGGAGTGGATCGACTTCTCTCCCACCGAAGAACTGAACGAGGTCTTGGACCACATCAGAGGGGTGAAGAACACATGATCAAACGGACAAGTCTCAGGACTCTTGTTCACCGAAGCCTTGACCCCTCGGGGGAAAACAGGAGACCGGTCTGCGCATGGCTGACGGCGAGCGCAATTGCACTGTCCCTTGTCATCCAGGTCACCGCCTTCGCAGAGGCGAGTAGAGCGCCGGTCGCGACATCTACACGGGCCGGGTCACGGGCCGGGTCACAAGACGATAAGGAATTCATTTGGTCGTTCAAATGCGTCGGATTCGGAGGGTTCTTCACGGTCGACGCCGCGACCGTGCGATCCGAAGGAAATATCCCGCAAGAGTTCGTTCTGGCAGGGGAAGAGACAGGGTTGGCGGTGTTGTTTCTTGCTGCGTTCGATTGCAATCCTGCCGTCGTCGATGGCGAAGACGCCCCGTTCCTCTACAGCCTCGCGACCGTGAATCTCTCGTCACACCCCGGCTCGTACGACTTCTTCAAGTTCACGGACAATCCGCGCGTCCACTCGCGCTTCCAGCGGTTTGGAGTTTGGGTCCAGCACCTGCATCACATGTCCGTCGACGTGCCGGTCGCGAACGGCGTGCTCCTGAGTGCGCAAGCGGACGTGCCTTCGCCGAGTTCGCCGTTCACCCTCAGCGCCGCGCCGGCGACATCGCTGCCCAACCATGTTGATATCCCTGACTCTCCTTCGGACCACTGGTCGGACGGTCCTCTCGGAACTGTCTGGGGTGCCGACAACAACTGCGAGGGACGCATCGATCCGGCGGTGGTCACCGCGGAGGTACCAGAAGGGACGCCGCTCGCTCGGATCCTCGGAGACGAGCGTGTGACCGCGCCGGGTGTTTTCCTGCGGCTCAGTGCGTCAGGCCACGTCGCGTTTGCCCACAGGACGCAACGCCCGGCGGGCTGTCCTACGTGGGACTGAGCATCACCATCGTTATTAGTGGGGGAGTTCGGCGGCGACAGATCACCGCCTCGAGTGTGCCTATGTTTTGTGCGCCTGGCAGCGCCCCCGGCAAGATTCGCTGCCGGCCTTCACTCCGCTGAGCACACGGAGGTCTTCGCGGCTCTCTTCTCATGCCCGAGTTCGAATAAGTGGATCAAGGTGCCCCCGGCAGGATTCGAACCTGCGCACCGCGCTCCGGAGGCGCGTGCTCTATCCCCTGAGCTACGGGGGCGATCGGTTGGAAGACTCCAACCGGGCCGGAGGACAGTCTACGCGTCCCGGTTCCTCGTCCGCCTCGGCCGGAGCGAAGGCTGCGGGTAGCATCGCCCTCTTGTGACAGAGCCTTCGAAGCGCATCCTCGTGTGTGACGACGACCCCTCGATCCTGACGTTCGTCGAGGTCAACCTCGAGCTTGAGGGGTACGAGGTCTACTCCGCGAGCGGGGGTGAGGAGGCGGTTCGGATCGCCACCTCGGAGCGTCCGGATCTGGTGATCCTCGACGTGATGATGCCGAGGATGGACGGATACGAGGCGTGCGAACGGTTGAAGCAGGACGACTCCACAAAGGACATCCCCGTCATCTTCCTGTCGGCGCGCGCCCAGCAGGCCGATATCGAGCGCGGCCAGGCGTGCGGGGTGTCGGACTACATAACCAAGCCGTTCGACCCGATGGAGCTGCTCGAGGTCGTCCAGCGCCTGGTGCGCTGACCTCCCGCGAGATGATCACCGACGAGCTCGAGCATCTCGTTGCAACTGCGCTCGAGGCGGCCGCGGCAGATGGAATTGTGGAGGCCCCGCCTCTCGGCGCGATCGCCTTCGAAAGGCCTCGTCGCCGCGAGCACGGGGACTGGGCGACCAACATCGCTCTCGTGGCTGCCAAGAGCGGGGGGAGCCCACGCCCGATAGCCGAGGCGATCCTCGCGCGCCTTCCGCCGTCGGACCTCGTCGATGAGGTGGAGGTCGCGGGGCCGGGGTTCCTGAACTTCCGATTGTCGCCTCGCTGGCTGCAGGATGTCGTTCGCCGTGCAGCGCGCCCGGGGTCGGGCTTCGGCCGCACCGCTTCCGGCGCGGGGACCAGGATCAACGTCGAGTACGTCTCGGCCAACCCGACCGGGCCTATCAACGTGGTGAGCGGCCGGCAGGCGGCGGTCGGAGACGCGATCGCCAACCTGTTGGAGGCCGCGGGCCATGAGGTGACGCGGGAGTTCTTCGTCAACGACGCGGGCCTGCAGGCGACTCTCTTCGCGCGCTCGGTGGCCGCCCGCTACCTGGAGCAGCTCGGGCGAGAGGGCGAGATCCCGCCCGAGGGCTATCACGGCGACTACGTCAGCGAGCTCGCACAGGCGATAGTCGCCGAGCACGGCGAGCGCTGGCTCGATGCCACCGACGAGGACCGGGAGCAGGCGATGCGCTCGCTGGCCCTCCCTCACATGCTCGAGCAGATGAAGTCTTCCCTTGAGCGCTTCGGGACGGTGTTCGACATCTGGTTCTCGGAGAGCGAGCTGCATCGATCCGGAGCGGTGGACGAGAGCGTGGACGCGCTGCGCGCCAAGGGCTTCATCGACGACCGCGACGGAGCAGCCTGGTTCCGAAGCTCGGCCCTCGGAGACGACAAGGACCGGGTGATCGTGCGCTCGAACGGAGAGCCGACCTATCTCGCCGGCGATACGGCGTACCTCGCCGACAAGTTCGGTCGTGGCTTCGAGCACCTCGTCTACCTCTGGGGTCCAGACCATCACGGGACCATCCCCCGGCTCCTGGCGGCGGCCGAGGCTCTCGGCTTCGACCGGTCTCGGGTCGAGGTCCAGCTCGTGCAGGTGGTCACGCTCACGCGGGGCGGTGAAGCTGTCAAGGCCTCCAAGCGCGCCGGGATGATCGTCCCGCTCGACGAACTCGTCTCGGAGGTCGGCAAGGATGCGGCGCGTTACACGTTCCTGACGCGGTCGCTCGATACGCACCTCGAGTTCGATCTCGAGCTTGCCAAGGTCCAGGCACCGGAGAACCCCGTCTACTACGTGCAGTACGCGCACGCTCGGATCTGTTCGATCCTCCGGCGCGCCGCCGAGTCCGGGGTCGAACCGGACGCCGCGGCCGCTCCTCTAGATCGACTCGAACACCCCAGCGAGGTCGAGCTGATGCGCATGGTTGCATCGTTCGAGGAAGTGGTTCCCGATGCGGCAGGGTTGCGCGCGCCGCAGAGGCTCGCTCGCTACGTGGAGGAGCTGGCGTCGACGTTCACCGGGTTCTACCGCGATTGCCGGGTCGTGAGCGATGATGTCGATCTCACCCAGGCACGGCTCGCGTTGTGCCTCGCCGCCCGAGGAGTCATTGCGGATGGTCTAGCGATGCTCGGCGTGTCCGCTCCGGAGAAGATGTAGTCATGCGCTTCCTCCAGGTCGACGTCTTCTGCCGGGGCCCGTACACCGGCAATCCGTTGGCGGTCTTCCCCGAGGCGGCCGATCTGGACCGCTCACAGATGCAGAAGATCGCCTCGGAGATGAACCTGTCCGAGTCGACGTTCGTCACGCACGCCGACAGCGACTCGTATCGCGTTCGCATCTTCACCCCGCGCCAAGAGCTGCCGTTCGCCGGCCACCCGACGCTCGGGACGACCTGGGTGCTGCGTCATCTGGGTCTGGTGACGGCGGAGGAGGTGATCCAGGAGTCGCAGGCGGGGCAAACCGTCGTGCGCGTCGAGGGCGAGCGGCTGTGGTTCGCGCGCACCGGACGGAGCGGCGCCGATATCGAAGAGGCGGCGCCGTCCTTCCGCAGGCTCGCGCACGGGCTGGCACTCGAACCCCGCGACCTCGGTCTCGAAGCGCGCGAGCTGGGCCGGAACGGGATGTTGCTTCCGGCCGTCTCCGGCGCGGGGATCGACCAGCTGATCGTGCCGGTGAGAGACGCCGATACGCTCTTGCGCTGTGCCCCCGCGGCCGATCTTGCCTGGGACGAGGGGGTGGTCGGCTTCTATTGCTTCACTGCCACCCAAGCAGGCCGGCTCCAAGCGCGCGGCTTCTTCCCCAGTCTCGGCATCGCTGAGGACCCCGCAACCGGCTCGGCGGCGGCCTCTCTCGGCGTCTACCTCGCGCATCGTCTGGGCGACATAGACGTCGAGATCGCCCAGGGTGAGCAGGTCGGCCGGCCCTCCACGATCTATCTCGACGCCGAGGAGCAGAGCGTGCGCGTCGGAGGGCGATGCGCACACGTCCTTACGGGAGCCCTCGAGCAGCTCCCCTGACCGGCGCGTCCCCGCCTTACGCTGGAGCCATGAACGCGATGAACGCGATCCTTCCCGACAGCTCCGAGGTGCGCGCCGGTCGGCTCTGGGTGGCCGGCTGCGACGTGGGCGCGCTCGCCGAGCGTTTCGGCACCCCCCTGATAGTGCTCGACCGAGCCACGGTCGAGACCCGTGCGGCTTCGTACGCGTCCGCTCTCGGTCCCGACAAGGTGTTCTACGCGGCTAAGGCGTTCTGTTGCGTGGCGATGCTGGAGCTGCTCGAAGCCACGGGGATCGGGGTGGACGTCTGCACGGGAGGCGAGCTCGCGACGGCGCTGGCGGCGAACTTCCCGCCCGAGCGCATCGTGTTCCACGGCAACAACAAGTCCCTTGCGGAGCTCACGGCGGCGCGCGCTGCCGGGGTAGGGCGGGTGGTGGTCGATTCCTACGAAGAGATCGACCGTCTTGCCAAGGTCGGGGTCGAGACGCGGCTCTTGGTCCGGGTGACGCCCGGCGTCGAGGCTCACACCCACGAGTTCGTACAGACGGGCCAGGAAGACTCCAAGTTCGGCTTCACCCTCGCCGGCGACGTCGCGCTCGAGGCGTTGCGTCGCGCGGCCGATGTGCCCGGCTGCGACCTCGTCGGCGTCCACGTGCACATCGGCTCCCAGATCTTCGAGCTCGCCGCGTTCGACCTGACCATCCGCCGTCTCGCCGCGTTCCTGGCGCGCGCCCGGACCGAGCTGGGCTTCGAGGCGACCGAGGTCAACCTCGGGGGTGGTCTTGGCATCGCCCACACCGGTGACGAGCTGACTCCCGACCCGGGCGAGTCGTGCGCCCGCCTGTCGAGCGCGGTCGATCGCGAGTTCACGAACGCGGATCTGAAGGTGCCGGAGGTGTTCGTGGAGCCCGGGCGCTCCATCGTCGGCTCGGCCGCCGTGACCCTCTACGAGGTCGGCACGGTCAAGGAGATACCCGGTGTGCGGACGTACGTCTCGGTGGACGGAGGCATGTCCGACAACATCCGTCCCGCGCTCTACGGGGCACGTTACGACGCCTTCCTGGCGACCCGCGCGGACGCGCCCCCGGGTCCCCGGGTGACGATCGCGGGCAAGCACTGCGAATCCGGCGACATCCTGATCAAGGATGTGCATCTTCCGGCCGATGTCGCACCCGGCGACGTCGTATGCATGCCGGCGACCGGTGCCTACACGTATGCGATGGCCGGTAACTACAACCGCGTGCCGCGTCCGTCCGTCGTGCTGGTGCACGAAGGTGAGCCGACCGAGATCGTGGCGCGCGAGAAGGACGCGGACCTCCTTCGCCACGACCGCCGCCTCGACGGGCGCACGGTGGGCTGAGGGGCGGCGGGCGTCACTTGAGGAGGCGTGAGAGCCTGCGGTCGGCCAGCACCTTGCCGTCGGTCTGGCACGCCGGGCAGTAGGTCACCTCGTGGGACTCGTAGGACACTCGCCGCAACGTCTCGCCGCACCGCGGGCACGGCTCGCCGTGGCGACCGTGGACCGCGAACCGTCCTCCGAGCTTCGCCGGGAGACCTCCGGTGCGCGCCCGCTCTCGTTCCAGGGCTTCGGCGAGCACCTCGTCCACCGCCTGCACCACCCGTTCACGCTCCGCGCTCGACAGTGACTTCAGCGAGTCGTAAGGCGACAGAGACGCGTGATGCAGGATGTCGTCGGCGAACCCGCGGCCGATGCCGGCCACCATTCGCTGGTCGCGCAGGAGGGTGTGGATCCGCCGGCCGTCGGTCCCGGTCGCCATCAGCTCGGCGAACCCGGGCGAGCCGGGTTCCGGACCGAGGCCGGCGAGAGGTCCGTCATCTCCCTCCGCCAGGATCCAGATGCCGGCCTTGCGCTCGGTCCCGAACTCCTTGACGAGCACGGACGGACGCCCTTCGAAGCGCACGCGCCCCACGCCCATCTTGGACCGGGTGGTCTTGGGCGGGTCCTCGATGTCGATGCGGCCTCCCTGAGACAGATGGATCAGCACCCGCGGCCCACCCAGATCGAACACGAGGAACTTGCCCCTGCGCCCCACCCCGGCCAGGAGGGAACCGGCGACGTCCTCTGGCGCGGGCGCGAAGGTCTTGAGGGCGGAGAACTGGAGGAGGTCGATGCTCCGCAACGCGCTGCCGTGGAGAAGGTCGTTCAACCTTTCCGACAGCGCCTGCATCTCGGGGAGCTCGGGCACGGGGTCACTCTAGAGCCCCGCTTGATACCTTGACTCGATGAGATCTTCGGTGCGGGTAGGGCTGCTCGGTTTCGGGGTGGTCGGCAGCGACGTGGTGCAGCTCCTACGCGAGCGCGCTTCGGACCTCGCGCTGCGCGCCGGCCTGCCGGTCGAGCTGGAGCGCGTCGCGGTGCGCGACACAGGGAAGGCCCGGACGGTCGAGCTGCCGCCGGAACGCGTCACCGCCGACGCCTTCGCCCTCGTCAACGACCCGGCGATCGACGTGGTAGTTGAGACGATCGGCGGGACCGGAGCGGCGCGCGAGTTGGTGCTGCAGGCATTGAAGGCCGGGAAGCCTGTCGTCACCGCCAACAAGGAGCTCCTCGCTACCTGCGGTCAGGAGGTCATGGACGCGGCCGAGCGCGCCGACGTCGATCTCTTGTTCGAGGCCGCGGTCGGCGGAGGGATCCCGATCATCCGACCGATGAAGGAGTCGCTAGCCGGCGATCGCGTCCACCGGGTCATGGGGATCGTGAACGGGACCACCAACTTCATCCTGTCGCGCATGAGCGAGCTCGGCGTGCCGTTCGAGGAGGCGTTGGCGGAAGCTCAAGCTCTCGGATATGCCGAGGCCGATCCATCGGACGACGTGGACGGGGTTGACGCTGCCTTCAAGCTGGCGATACTGGCCTCGATCGCGTTCAACGCGCGGGTTGTCGCCTCCGATATCCAGACCACCGGCATCTCGACGATCAGGCCGGCCGACCTCGCGGCCGCCAGGGAGCTGGGTTATGTGATCAAGCTCCTCGCAGTGGCCGAGCTCCAGGACGGAGCGATCGCGGCCAGCGTCCATCCCGCGATGGTGCCCAGCGTCCATCCCCTCGCCGCCGTCCGCGGCGTCTACAACGCCGTCTTCCTCGAAGCCGAGCGTGCCGGCGAGCTGATGTTCTTCGGCAGGGGAGCGGGCGGCAGGCCGACCGCGTCCGCGGTTGTCGGTGACGTGGTGGAGATCGCGCGCAACCTCGGCAGCGGCGGGCGCTCGTCGCGCTGCACGTGCTACCACGACCGCGCCTCGATCCGGCCCCCGGAGGACACCCCCGTCAGGTACTACGTGGTCCTGTCCGTGGTGGACGAACCGGGCGTTCTGTCCGAGGTCGCCGCCGTGTTCGCACGCAACGAGGTCTCGATCGCGAGCGTGCGCCAGGAGGGGCGGGGCGCGGAGGCGACCCTGGTGCTGATCACCCATACGGCCTCGGAGGGGCGTCACCGCGCTACCTTCTCGGGCTTGCAGCACCTGGGGACGGTCAGGAGCCTGGACGCGACGATCAGGGTCGAAGGCGCGGGCGACTGAAACCGGTGACGGCGACCACCACCGGCCGCGGGATCATCGAGCGCTATCGGTCGTACCTGCCGGTGACCCCGGCTACCCCGATCGTGTCGCTCGGGGAGGGGGACACGCCCCTGCTTCCGTCCGAAAGGTTGTCGGCGCGGGTGGACGCGGAGGTGTGGCTGAAGTACGAGGGGCTGAATCCGACAGGCTCGTTCAAGGACCGCGGGATGACGCTCGCCATCTCCAAGGTGGTCGAGGAGGGAGTCGGAGCGGTCCTGTGCGCGTCCACCGGTAACACGAGCGCGTCGGCCGCCGCCTACGCCGCGCGGGCAGGCATCGTGTGCGGGGTGCTCGTCCCCAAAGGCCACGTCGCGAGGGGGAAGTTGGCCCAGGCGCTCGTCCACGGAGCCCGGGTGCTCGAGGTCGACGCGAACTTCGATACCGCCCTCGCCCTCACGAAGCAGGTGGTCGAGTCGCGGCCCGTGCGTCTCGTCAACTCGACCAATCCCTTGAGGATCGAGGGGCAGAAGACCGCCGCCTTCGAGGTCGTCGAGGCTCTCGGCCGGGCGCCCGACATCCACGTCATGCCGGTCGGCAATGCCGGCAACATCACGTCCTACTGGCGCGGCTACCGGGAAGCGATGTCGTCGGGGTGGTCCGACGGTCTGCCTCGGATGCATGGTTTCCAGGCAGAGGGAGCGGATCCCATCGTGCGGGGCGAGGTCATTGCCGACCCGCAGACCCAAGCCAGCGCGATCCGGATCGACGCGCCGGCGTCGTGGACCGGCGCGCTCCAGGCCGCGGGTGAGTCGGGCGGCGCGATCGGGTCGGTGTCCGACGACGAGATGATCGAGATGCGAGCTTCGCTCGCGGCCGAGGGCATATTCGTAGAGCTCGCGTCCGCCGTGGGCGTCGCCGGGCTGCTGCGGCTGAGCGACGCGGGTCGCGTGTCTCCCGGCGCGCTCGTGGTGTGCGTGCTCACGGGCCATGGGCTTAAGGACGCAGACGGCGTGCTGCCTCATGTCCAAGGCCCGCGACCGGTCGCCGCCGACGTCGCCGCCGTCACGGAGGCCCTCGGTCTCGCGTGACCACGGTGGACAATCCCCGACGTAGCCCGTCTAATCACCTTGCAGCAGAGGCGCTGAATAGGAAGAGAGGTGGTCGATGCCCGCTGCAGTGAAGGTTCAGGTTCCCGCAACCGTGGCGAACCTCGGACCGGGCTTCGACGCTCTGGGGCTCGCGATCCAGATGCATCTCGAGATCGAGATAGAGCCGCGCCGCGATTCGATCGACATCATGGTGGAGGGCGAAGGCGCCGAGCTGCTGCCCTCGGACGAGACGAACCTCGTGATCCGCTCGATGGACGCGTTCTTCGAGTTCGTCGGCAGGCGTCCTCCCGGATACGCGGTGAGGGTGAGGAACCCGATACCTCTCGCTTCGGGCTTGGGCTCGTCGGCGGCGGCGGTGGTGGGCGGGCTCTTCGCCGCGCGGGCTATCACCGGCAGGACGGTTCCCCAGAGCGAGATGGTCCAGCTCGCGGTCGGCGTTGAGGGTCACCCCGACAACGTCATGCCCGCGCTGCTGGGTGGCCTGGTCGTGTGCTACAGGTCCGCTCCCGAGCCCGACCTCCGCTACTTCCGCCTCGAGCCGAACCAGCGTCTCGTTCCGATCATCGCCGTGCCGGCTCAAGGGTTCGCGACCGCCGATGCGCGCCGCGCGTTGCCGGGCGAGGTCTCCTTCGAGGATGCTCAGTTCACCGCGTCGCGCGCGGCGCTGCTCGTCGGCGCTCTGACCGCGGGCGCGGGCTCCGAGGTCCTGGCGGACGCGATGGACGACCGGCTCCACGAACCGCACCGCCTCGCGCTGATGCCCGAGACCGCCGCGGTGCATGCCGCGCTCCGGGCAGCCCGTCTGCCCGCCGCGCTGGCGGGAGCGGGACCGTCTTTGCTGATCGTCGTTCCCCGACCCGAGGTGGCGATGCGCGCCGAGCAGGTCCGTCGCATCTGCAGGGAACGGGCTGCGGGATGGCGCGTGTTCGTCAGCTAGTGGGAGCCCGAGGGGGCTAAGGCAGGCGTCTAGGGCTTGATGACCCGCAGCGCCCCGTTCATCCCCGCGTGGGTCGTGCAGTAGAAGGGGTAACGCCCGGGCTTCAGATGCGAGGTGATGACGAGATCCTCGCCCGGGCCGGCTATCAACCTGGATATGAACAGTGCGCGGCCGGTCCTCTTGTTTACCCTGAAGGACTTGATCTGGTGAGCGTTGGCAACCACGCCGCTGTCGAGGTTGACGAAGCGCAGGTCGCTTCCTCGCTCCATCTGGAGCGGCTCCCCGTAGCACTGCGAATCGAGGCACAACCTCGTCCCGGGGAAGAACACGCCGTTGCTCACCGGCGTCCCTCCTGCGGCGAAGATGACGTTCTCTTGGTCGTCGCGGGCGGCGGCCGACGACGCCGGTGCCATAGGGAGCGCAAGCGCTCCCACGACGAGCACGCCCACCAGTTTCCTCATACGGGGTGGATTAGCCGTGCCCGGCCCGGCTCCTGCTCGCGGGCGCCACCCGGGCGCGCCCGTCAGGTGCGCGTGGGCGGCGGCGGTGGGGGGGTGTCGTGGGCGGTGGGGTCCGGATCGGGGCTCGACCGCGAGGCTCGGGTGGCCTGCGCGCCGGCGGCAGGCGTGGGGGCGGCGGTCCCGGTAGTGGTCCCGGTCGTGTCCGGAGCCGAGGTGGCGACGGGAGGCCGGCTCGTCTGACCCGCGTCGGTCTCCCGCTGGCGCGACTCGAAGGCGTCGCGCTCGAGGCGGGTATGCCATCGGGCTCCGGTCAGGCCGCCGACGGCGGCGCCGACGAACATCGCAACGACCGCGGCGATGCCGATCCCTATGCCCCAGTCCTGAGGATCGGCGCCCTGTACGTCCAGGCCGAACCGGGTGAACGGAGGCTCGAGGTCGTAGGCCGCCTCCAGCGAGCCCTCGGAGATGGCCGACGTCACCACGGCGGCAACCGCGATCGAGATGAGGACCGCCAGAAGAGCCACCAGCAGCCCGTTGAGCAATCCCGCTCCGCGCGCCATGCGTCCCGCGGCGTAACCGCCCCACAGGTAGGAGAGGAGCTGCGCGAGGACCAGCGCGGTTCCGGCCCCGACCACAGAGCTCAACGCGTCGCCTTCCGGCGCCTCGATGTCGATCACGCCCAACGCCGCAAGCAAGGCGGTCACCAGCGCCGACAGGATCACCATCGATCCGAACGCCACGACGACGCCGGTCAGAACCGCTCCCCACGAAAGACCGCCGCGAGCGGCCAGCGCAGGGTTGACATCGGGCATGTGGCGAGAGGACATCCTTGCCTCCTTCGTAGACGCGGCATGCTCCTGCTCTTAAGGTTTCCCCCTGCCAGCTTCTCGAATCCCCGGTGCGCCAGGAGGGACCGATCAGATCTGTCGTCGTCGTGGACGGAGAGCATTATCCGCCGGTGGTCGAGGCCGCGCTCGAGGAGCTCGCCGCCCAGGGGCGCGAGATCCTCGCAGCGGTGCTCGTAGGAGGGATCGAGAAGCTCCCGGCAGGAGGTGTGGACGCGTTCGGGGACGTCCCGGTGAGGGCCGGAGACGACCCGCGCAGGACGCTGGAGGGTGCGATCCGCGAGCTCCGTCCGGAGGTCGTGGTCGATCTCTCGGATGAGCCGGTGCTCGACTACCGGCGGCGTCTGGCCCTCGCGGCGATCAGCCTCGGT
>JBHENN010000086.1:0-13159 GCA_046262015.1 Actinomycetota bacterium
ATCCGCGCGCGCTCCTACTCGAAGTTCTTGTAGTAGCGCGACGGCGTCGGGCCGCGCTGTCCCTGGTACTTCGAGCCCGTAGCGCCCGACCCGTACGGATTCTCGGCCGGCGAGGTCAGTCGGAAAAAGCTGATCTGGCCGATCTTCATCTCCGGATAGATAGTGATCGGAAGGTTCGCGACGTTGGATAGCTCGAGGGTGAGGTGCCCTTGGAATCCCGGGTCCACTAAGCCTGCGGTGCTGTGGATGAGCAGACCGAGGCGGCCGAGCGAGCTCTTGCCCTCGAGGCGCGCTACGAGGTCGTCGGGCAAACTTACGTACTCGGTCGTCGAGCCGAGCACGAACTCGCCCGGGTGCAGGATGAACGCCTCGTCCTCGGCGACCTCGACGACCTCGGTGAGGTCCTCCATCTCCTTCTTGACGTCGATGTAGGGGTAGCGCGCGTTGTGGAAGGTGCGGAAGAAGCGATCGACGTGGAGATCCACCGAGGACGGCTGGACGTCGGCCTTGTCGAAGGGTTCGATCCCGATGCGGCCGGCGATGACCTGCTCGAGGATGTCCCTGTCCGACAGGATCACTTCGGTCTCCCTTGTCTGTGAGTCGCCGGGAGTCTACAGAGAGGTTGCGACCGACTTGGGGGCCCCCGGGTCCGGACCTCGGAGCCACAGCGATGCTCTCTCCGGCTGCATCGTGTCGTGAACGACCGCCAGTAGCTCGTCGCTCAGGGTGTCGAGATCGATCTCGTCGCGCAGGCGCGCGCTGAAGCTCTCGAGGGTCTTCTCGGCGTCGTACTTGCGGCGGTAGAAGCGGTGGTCGATGAAGTCCTGGACGCGCCGGCGCAAGGGCTGGAACAAGGCTGCGACGGCCAGGGTCGCAGCCGCGACGGCAACGGGAGAATCTCCGGCGAACGTGCTCGCGAGGGTCACGAGCCCAATGTAGGTACCGGCCAGAATCGCGGTCAATGCTCCATAGACCAGGGTGCGATTGATCAGGACATCGATGTCGTAGAGGCGATAGCGGAGCACCGCGATACCGATGCTCACGATGAAACTCACCGGCACGAGCGCCCACAGCCACGTTCCCAACTCTCCTTCGCGACCCGGGATGGGAGCTATCAGAACGACGGGCCCAATCGTCGCCGCGTAGACCAGCCATTTGAGCTGCTGTCGTTCGATGCCGGTGGATCGCCGGAAACGAACGACGAGCGAGACCACTGCGCCCAGGGCGCCCGCCGTCACGAGAAATGCCGCCGCCACTCCGACAAGGTTAGAGACACGACCCGAGACCCCGAGGGAGAAGGGGCTCGGGAGCGTTGCGATCCCCGCGACACTTTCGGTGGATAGCACACGATGAACGATGTTCAGGGCGCCCCCGGCAACGAGGGCCCACGCGACGACCTTCCAACGACGACCGGGAGACGACCCCGTCGGGAACACGAGAAGCAGCAGCGCCACGAAGACGATGAAGGTCGACTGGCAAAGCTCGGAGATCCATCCCGATGTGCTCGCCAGGAGGTGGGGGTAAAGACCCCCTCGCGTGCTGAAGTATGCGTATTCCCCCCCGAGAAGCTGGACCGAGCCGAAAGCGGTGATCGCTAGCAGTATCCAGCTGATCCTGCTCTCGGGCCGACGACGTCCAAGCACGGATGCCATCGCTAGGTACACGGCTCCATTGACCGTCGCCTCACGCCAGTACTCATAGGGCGGGATGTCGCGGCGAAAGCCGACGATGATCATCCCTACAGCTGCCGCCATCAGGGCCCCGCCCAAAGCACATACCCAGGGCGTAACGGCTCGGATCCTGGAGGTCACCCTACGCACCCGGACCCCGGGCGGTTGGGCGTCGAGAGGTCGCAGCCTGAACAGGGGCATGGACTGGACCCTTCATCGACATCGGCTCACGAGGTCCCCTCCTCGGGTCGGCGCAACCACAACGAGACCCGCGCCGGCTGCACCGTCTGGTCGACCACACGCAGCAGCTCATCGCTGAGCGTGTCGAGGTCGATCTCGTCGCGCAGGCGCGCGCTGAAGGCTTCGAGCGTCTTCTCGGCGTCGTACTTGTGCCGGTAGAAGCGGTGGTCGATGAAGTCCTGGACGCGCCGGCGCAGAGGCTGGAACAGCGCCGCGACCGCGAGCGTCGAGGCCGCGACCGTCACCGGGGAGTCGCCGACCAGGGAGCTGACCCCGGTGACCAGGCCGAGGTAGGTGACGGCCAGAATCGCGGTGAGCGAGCCGTACACGAGCGTGCGGTTGATCAGGACGTCGATGTCGTAGAGGCGGTATCTCAGGATCGCGATGGCCGCGGTGATGGGTAGCAAGCTCAGAGTCGTCACCAGCACGACCGGCCATATCCATTGCGGCACGTCGGGACGCCACCAGACGATCGGCGCCAGAACTATCCCAAAGACCAGAAGGCTCGCAGCAACGAGGAACCACTTGACCTGTTGACGCTCGGTGCCGCGCGCGCGCCGAAACCGCACGAACAAGGACGCTACGGATGCGATAAGCATCGCGAGGAGAAGGAGGTTGGCGCTGATGTCGAGGACCGGGCGCAGCGGGCGTAGGGCCTCGATCCCCAACGGGTTGTCGACCGGAACGGGAACGAGCTCGTCGGGACGGAAGGCGACGCTGACGAAGATCCCGGTCATGGCGAGCGCCGTGAGCCACGCCACGATCCGCCAGCGGCGGGTGGGAGGACGGCCGTCGGGGAACAAGAGGAAGAAGAAGACGTACAACCCGAACGAAGCGGGGCTTTGGAAAGTCACGTCGGCGAGCCAGGCGGCTGCCAACCAGCCGGGAAGGTGAACCACGCGGTGGAAGCCGACCTGGGCATACACGCCGAGCGCGAGACCGCTCGCAAAGAGGAGGCTGATCCCCATGAAGATCCAACCGATCGGGTTCGAAGGTTGATTCGCCGCCACGACGGCTCCCATGGCGAGGAAGACCACGACCAGCACCAGGGCCGCGTACGTAAAGCCCCGTCCTGGATCATCGGCGGGTGTAGGTGTGCGTAGCGCCGCCGGGAACAGGGCCAGCATGCCGACAACACACGTCAACACGCAGGTCAGGAGGACGGCCGCAGGACGCCGCCCCCTACCGCGGGGCAGGAAGACGTTCCTCACGTCGGCTTCCCCCTCAGCCACAGCGATACCGCCGACGGCTGCATCGTGCGCTGCACGACGGCAAGCAGCTCGTCGCTCAGGGTGTCGAGATCGATCTCGTCGCGCAGGCGCGCGCTGAAGGCTTCGAGCGTCTTCTCGGCGTCGTACTTGCGCCGGTAGAAGCGGTGGTCGATGAAGTCCTGGATGCGCCGGCGCAGCGGCTGGAACAGCGCCGCGACCGCGAGGGTCGAGGCGGCGACCGTGACCGGGGAGTCGCCGGCAAGCGAGCTGACGCCGGTGACCAGAGCGAGGTAGGTGAGGGCCAGGATCGCCGAGAGCGACCCGTACACGAGCGTCCGGTTGATCAGGACGTCGATGTCGTACAGGCGGTAGCGCAGCACGGCCACCCCTATCGAGCCCGCGAGTCCGAGGACCGCCGCGACGAACAGCAATCCCGCGACGCTGTCCCCCACCTCCCCGTAGGCGTCGCCCACCATGAGGGTCAAAAAGACGACCGGCACCAGCGCCGCGGCGTAGGCGAACCATTTCAGCTGCTGGCGCTCGCTTCCCTGGGCACGTCGAAGGCGGAGGAAGGGCGACAGCGAGGCGACCGCCGCGGCAACCCCGAAGCCGGCGAACAGGACCGCCCCCGCGGTCTCGAGCACCGAACCGGCAGCCTCGATCCCTAGCGGGTTGCGGAGACCGTCGCCCCCTTCCAGGGGGCCGGGGCTGAACGCGTCCGCCACGAGTGCTGCGAGATAGACGCCCACGAAGGCGCGGGCCGGGTGGCGCCATCGGGGCGACGGCAAGCGCCCACTCGGGAACAACAGGAACAACGACGGGACGAGGAGGAAGGCGAGCTCGATGTACCAGCTCGCGAACCACGCGAGATAGGCCGCGACCGTTCGCGAGCCGTTCCCCGTCTGGACGACGTAGTGGACGTACTCGGTGACGAACAGGCCCGGGCCGAGGAGGGCGCCGATGCCGAGCAGGATCCAGCCGATCACGTTGCCGGGCCGGCTAGAGGCGATGATCGCTCCGACCGCGGGGAAGGCCATGAACGACAGGCCCCACAGGATATCGGACCACACCAATCTCCTCTGGCCGGGGACGAGGTCCGCGACGCGCCAGTTCAGGTAGATCGCCGCGCCGACCAGCCCGAGCGAGCCGAGGAAGACGACCCAGGGCAGCCAGCGCGGGACCCTGGCGCGAAGCGGCTGCCTGTCCATGTGGAGCGCAGTCTACGGAGGGAAGAGCCTCCGCATCCAGGGCCGCCGGGCCCGGCGCGGTCGCTGCTCGGGGCGAGTGATGCCCCGCCCCCGCCCGGTCCGACCGCGGTCGCTAAGATTCCGACTCTGCGGGTGTAGCTCAATGGCAGAGCTCTAGCTTCCCAAGCTAGTTACGAGGGTTCGATTCCCTTCACCCGCTCTGCTCTGGCGGGGTCGGCCTTCACGCTACCCATGTTCAGGGACGTCGCCCTGCCGAGTCTTTCAAGGCAACGACATCCAGACCTTCAGAACGCGCGGAGCGGGAAAGCGGAACGTCGCTGGTCGCCACGGCGGCGTCGAGCACCGAGGCGGTCGCGAGAAGGAGGCAATCCGCGAGTGACAGTGGAGCATCCCGACGGTCGTAGTAAGAGATCCTGATCTCGGCAGCCCGTCGGGCCTCGACTTCACCGATCGCCACGACCGGGAGCGTTGTAGCGAGAAGGGGCACGAGCCTGGCTTCGACCGCGTCGAGATCGTTCCCCAAGACCCGCACCATGACGTCGACCACCTCCGTCAGGTTGGCAGCGGTGATCGCCGTCTGGCGGCTTCGAAGGAGCCTCTCGACCTCACGCGCACACGGCTCGCCCAGGAAAGCTCCCACCAGGCCCGAGGCATCGAGGAGGATCACTTCCGGTACTTGCGGCGTTCGCTTACCTGCTCCTCGGCGCGCATCCGGGCACGCACCTCGTCGGCCGTCCGCTTCTCAGACGGGAGGGCCCCCACCACCGCCGCTACCGGATCCCGTGGGATGGGCCTCAGCACGACCCGGTCTCCGAGATCCTCGACGACCAGCTCGTCGGTCGCCCAGCGCCGTCGGATCTTCGCCGGAAGGGAGAACTGGCCCCCGCGGGAAAGGCGAATCTTCATGGGGATAGCTTAACCCTCATGTGATTGACGGTAAAGCATGAAAGGCGCCCCCGAAGCCGCGTGGTCATGCGGTGGGAGGAAGTTGCCCGCTCCCCGGCCTAGAAGCCGGTGCCTTTGGCGATCGACGCGAACTTCGTGTACTGGTTCATGAACGCGAGACGCACGACGCCGGTCGGGCCGTTGCGGTGCTTGCCGATGATCAGCTCGGCCTCGCCCTTGCTCTCGGAATCGGGGTGGTAGACCTCGTCCCGGTAGATGAACATGACGAGGTCGGAGTCCATCTCGATCGCGCCGGACTCGCGCAGGTCTGCCAGCATCGGGCGCTTGTCGGAGCGGTACTCGACGCCTCGGTTGAGCTGCGACGCACAGATGACCGGCACGTTCAGCTCCTTCGCCATGATCTTGAGGTGGCGGGAGATCTCGGAGACCTCCTGTTGGCGGTTCTCGGACCTGTTCGGCGACTGCATCAGCTGCAGATAGTCGATGATCACCAGACCCAGACCGCCGCGTGCCTTGAGCCGGCGGCACTTGGCCCGGATCTCCATCAGCGTGATATTCGCCGAGTCATCGATATAGATGGGCGCCTCCGCCAGACGGCCGAGGGCGGAGGAGAGGCGCGTCCAATCGGACTCCTGCAACGACCCGCGGCGCAGCCGCGAGAAGTCGACCTTGGCCTCGGACGCGAGGAACCGTTGGGTGACCTCGTGGCGGCTCATCTCGAGGCTGAAGATCAGCACCGGTAACCCCTTGCGCGTCGCCGCGTGCAGCGCGAAGTCGTTGAGCAGGCTGCTCTTACCCATCGCGGGACGCGCCGCGACGATGATCAGGTTCGACGGCTGGAAGCCGGCCGTCTTGTCGTCGAGATCGGCGAAGCCCGAGGCGACGCCGGTGATGCTCTCGCCGCGCTCGTAGAGGGTCTCGATCGACTCCATGTTCTCGGTGAGCAGCGTGCGGATCGCCTGGTAGTCGTTGCGCAGCCGCCGGTTGCCCACCTCGTAGACGAGCTCTTCGGCGCGGTCGACGGCCCCGCCGACGTCATCGGGCATGGCGAAGCCGATCTCCTGCACCTGGTTACCCGCGTCGATGAGCCGGCGCAACAGCGCATGTTCGTCGACGATGCGTGCGTAGTAGCTGGCCGAGGACGCGGTCGGGTAGGCCTCGAGAAGGCCGTGGATGTATGCCTTGCCACCGACGGCATCGAGCTTGCCCCGGCGCGCCAGCTCGTCGGCGAGGGTGATGGCGTCGGCCGCCTCGCCCCGGTTGTACAGGTCCAGGATCGCGTCGTAGATCTCCTGGTGCGCCGGCTTGTAGAACGCATCGGCGTTGTCCGGTGGGATGACCTCGATCGCATTGGCGATCGCATCGCGCGACTCCAGCATCGCCCCCAGCACGGACTGCTCGGCATCGAGGTTGTGCGGCGGTATCCGGTTCGGTCTGACGGCCTGGAGCGGCGCTCTCTGAGCCACGGCTTCCCTTCTGTGAGCGTATACGAACATACGTTCGCACATGGGTGCGACGCGCAGCGGATTTCGGGGAAGCCGCCCAACCGGGGCTGTGCTGCTCGGCCACGCACGTTACGCCCGTGCACCTGTGGAAGGGAAGTGGGAGGGGGAACCTGGGGAAAAGCCCCAGCACCCCAGCGAGCCCCCAGGGTAGCCCGCTCATATCCTGTGGACGGCGGCAAGGACGCGAAGAAAACGACCGGACTTCGGGGCGGCGAGGGGTGGTGAGGTAGCCCGGCCGGGCGCGGGCCGGCCGAACATCGAAGACGCGCTAGGCGTCCTCTTCCTCGTAGGCGATGACTTCGACGTTGACGAGGGCGTTCACGTCGCGGTGCAGGGCGACCTCGACGGGGTGGGTGCCCACGGTCCGGATCGCGTCCTCCAGCCGGATCACGTGGCGGTCGATCTCTTCGCCGATCTGCTCCTTGATCGCGCGGGCGATGTCGGACCTCGTGACGGACCCGAACAGGCGGCCCTCTTCCCCGGCGCGCGCCGAGATGTAGACCGGCGTGGCGCCGAGCCTGGCTACCTTGGCGGCCGCAGCCTCCTTCGCGCGCTCCTCGCGCTCGGCGCGCGCCCGCTGCATCATGTCCGCCTGGCGCAGCGCGCCCCTCGTGGCCGCGAGGGCCAGCCCCTTGGGCAACAGGTAGTTGCGCGCGTAGCCGTCGGCCACCGACACGACGTCTCCCTTCTGACCGAGCGCCTCGACGTCGTCGGCGAGGATCACCTTCACCGATCGCTCCGATCGCGGCGGGGCGGCCGCTCGCTCCCGTGACCCACCGAGACGTACGGGAGAAGCGCCATCTCCCGCGCGTTCTTGACCGCGGTCGCTACGAGGCGCTGATGCTGTGTGCAGTTGCCCGTCACCCGGCGCGCGCGGATCTTGCCGCGGTCGCTCATGAACTTGCGCAACATCGACACGTCCTTGTAGTCGATGTACGCGGTCTTGTCGGCGCAGAACTGGCAGAACTTCTTCTTGCCGCGCCGGATCGCGCCGGGCTTGGTGCGTTCGCGCCGTTCCGAGCCTCTGCGGCCGTCCTTGGGCATGACGCTAGAACCCCGCGTCCTCGACGGACCCCGGAGCGCCTACCGGCGCCGGATCGCCGGAGCCGGACGCGGGCTGCGGCGAGGCGCCGCCGGATGCCCAGTCGCCGCCCTGGGTGCCTGCGCCCTGATTGCCTCCCTGGGCACCCGTCCGCTGCGACTTGGTCACCTGGGCGGTAGCCCACCGCAGCGAAGGACCGACCTCGTCCACCTGGATCTCGAACGCGCTGCGCTTGTTCCCGTCGTTGTCCTCCCACGAGCGCTGCTGCAGGCGGCCGGTGAGCACGACCCGGGTGCCCTTGGTGAGGGACTCGGCTACGTTCTCGGCCATGGCGCCCCAGACGTTGCACTTGAAGACCCCGTCGAGCTTGTCCTGCCACTGGCCCTCCTGGTCCTTCCACCGGCGGTTGACCGCCACGGTGAAGTTGGCGACCGCTTGGCCGCGGGGGGTGAACCGCAGCTCGGCATCGTCGGTGACGTTGCCGACGAGGGTGATCGTGTTGTCTGCCATATCTGCTCCTTGCTCGGTGTCCGGCTACTCGGGCCGGACGATCTTGCCGCGGATGAACTCGTCGGAGACCTGGAGGGTGCGCTTCAAGCGGTCGACCGCCTCTTCCGGCGCGCGGAAGTCGGTGATGAAGTAATAGCCCTGGGTCTGGTGGTCGATCTCGTAGGCAAAGCGCCGCACGCCCCAGCGATCCACTCCCTGGACCTCACCGCCGTGCTCTCCGACGGCGGACACGAAGCGATCGACGGCTTTCTGGATGTCGCCCTCTTCGAGGCGAGCATCGACTATGACCAATGCCTCGTACCTGCGCATGCTCCTCCTCCGGTCTCGAGCCTGTGAGCTCCGAGGCCCTCCCGCGCGCACGCGCTCGGGTGGGGCAGGGGATGCCGCAGCGACTTCCGCTGCGATATGGGGCATGTTACACCTCCCTTCCGGCCCCCTAGCTGGGAGCGGGGACGCTCTCTCCGACGCGCTCCACGATAGGAGGGGGGTGCGACGGAAGCGGAGCCGATAGCAGGTCGGCCTCCGGGGGAGCCGGACGCGCGCGGAGGAAGATGGCGAACACCGCGCCGAGCAGGGCCGCCCGTCCCCACAGCGCGACGAGCATCACCTGCTTCGCGAGCGTGTCGTCCACTCCCAGGGCGTAGGTGTCGTAGAACCACCGGAAGATGCCGGCGTAGAAGAGCATGTCGGCCACCGAGTACGCAGCCCACAAGAGCACCCCCACCCGCAGCAACGCGAAGAACGGCATGATCCAGAGCGCGTACTGGGGGGAGTGCACCTTGTTCCACAAGAGGAACGCGGCCAGCATCGCCCCCGACACCTGGAGGAACGGGTAGCCGCCCTCGCGGCGCGCCCGCCACCAGCCCACCCCGAGGGCCAGAGCGAAGGAACCGGCGGTCAGCGCGGCGGTGAGGAGGTTCAGGCCACCGATCGAGAGGTGGGGCGCCGCCCAGTGCCAGATGCTGTTGAAATCCGCGGGTCGGCTCTCGTGGAACCGGTAGGTGGCGACCCAGCCCTCGAAGTTGCGCACGACGAACGACAGGTTGAGGGCGGCGAACGTCGCGGCCCCGACCCCCACGCTGGCGACCGCGCCCCTGCGGTCGCGGGCGCGCCAGCGCTCCAAGGCGAGCGGGGCGAGGAAGAACAGCGGATACATCTTGAGGGCGCCGCCCACCCCGAGCCACGCCGCGGCCCACCCGGGGCTGCCGCGCGTCCACGAGTAGGCGGCGGCGCAGAACGCCGCGACCACGAGCAGGTCCCAGTTGTGGAACGAATAGAGGATCAAGGCCGGAGCGGCGGCCCACAGCAGGGCGCGCCGGCCCGCCATCCGGCCGAGGTGGTACGCCGCGAGCAGACCGAACGGCGCCAGCAGAAGGGCCGAGACGGTCAGGTAGCGATTGGCGTCATCGACCACCAGCCCCGACGCCCACATGAAAACTCCCGTCAGGACCGGGTACTCGATCGCGCCGTTCGCGAGCTCGCCGTCGTGCAGCGAGCCTCCGATGTACGGGAAGGTCCCCTGCGCCACGCCCCGCAACCCGTACAGGGGTTGGATGTCGTTGTAGCAGAGGCGTTCGTACTGGCGGAAGTCGACCCACGGCTGTAGGCACTGCGCCTTCAGGAGGTAACCGGCCAGGAGGAACAGCGCGCACACCCCGAGGATCGCCGCGGTCTCCCGCCACGGCTCCCGGTCCCCTGCAGCCGCGATGGCTAGGGCCCGCCGTTCTTGCCCTTGCCCCCTCGGGCTTCGTCGCCGCGCGGACTCGAGGACGGCACCACGCTGGGGGTTGGGCTCGGCGGAGGCGATGGGTCGGGTGACGGAGGAGGTTCGGACGGAGTCTCCGACGGGCTGGCCGACGGTTCCTCGGTCGGCGACTCGGTCGGCGACTCGGTCGGCTCACCGGTGTACACCGGCTCGGGGTCGGGGTCACGGTTGATCACCTCGTCGGGAAGGTCCTCGGGCGTCGGGAACGGGACGACCTCCATCCCCTCGGTGGCAAGGACCATGAAGTCGTGCCAGATGCGCGCCGGGAACGACCCCCCGGTGACCGCGATCGGGTAGCCGAGATCGCCGGCCACCGGACGACAGATCTCGGGATCCTCGCAGAACTCCATGCGCGGGATGAAATCGTCGGCGGCCGCCTCGTCGAGCTCTTTGTCGCTGCACTCGGCATCGCAGGTGATCGAGCCGAAGTCGATCGGATAGCCCATCCACACCACTGTGGCGAGCTGGGGCGTGTAGCCCGCGAACCACGCGTCGGTGTGGTCCTGCGTGGTGCCCGTCTTGCCGGCGGCCTCACGCCCCGGCAGCGCAGCCGCGGTCGCGGTCCCACCCGAGACCACGCCGGTCAGCGTCTGGTTCAGGACGTCGACCTCGTTCAGCTCGGCGACCTGATCCGGCTGGACCCTTTTGCGCTCGTCGCATCGCTGCCCCTTCTGGTCCCCGTACTCGATGAGGCAGTCCTCTTCTGCATCGAGGATGAACCGGATGGGAGCGGCCTCGGGCAAGGCTCCCCGTCCGGCGAAGCCGGCGTAAGCGCGCGCCTGCTCGAGGGGGGTCGCATCCAGGATGCCCAGCGCGAGCGAGCAGTAGGGGACGATGCGGTCCTCGCCCGGCTGCGGCCGGAAGCCGAACTCGCCGAGGGTATCGGCCACCTTCTCGGGTCCGACCTCGGCGACCAGCTGCGCGTACACCGTGTTCACCGAGTTCGTCGTCGCGGTGACCAGGTCGATCGTGCCGTACTGGCTGTTCGCGAAGTTCTCCACCTCCCACTCCGCGACCGCTCCGGAGGTCGGGTCGGACCCGGCGCACTCGGGGTCGTCGATGCGGGCCGGGCTAGACCCGGAGAAGCGGGACTGGGGCGAGATCCCCTCTTCGATGGCCGAGAGCAGGGTGAACGGCTTGGCGGACGAGCCGGTCGAACGGCCGGGTGGATCGGACGCGTAGTTGAAGCCGCGCGCCTTCTTCACGTTCGTGAAATCGCGCCCCCCGACGAACGCTCGCACCTCCCCGCGAGGCGTCATCGAGACCAGCGCCGCTTGCGGCTCCGTTTTCTGCACCAACTTCGTGGAGATGGCGGCCTCTGCTTCCTGCTGCATCTCCAGGTCCAGGGTCGTATAGATCTTGAACCCCGAGGTGAACAGCCGGCCCCCGAATTCGGGCTCCAGGTAGTCCTTACGGAGCCATTCGAGGAAGTACGCAGCCTTCTGGGGCTTCACGTCCTCCTTGGCCTCATCCGACAACCTGACCCGCCCGCGCGCCGCGCGCGTCGCCTCGTCGGTCGAGACGTAGCCCTCCTCGGCCATGAGGGCAAGGACCCGGTCGCGCCGGTCCCTCGCACCGCGCGGGTTCTCGTCCGGCTGATACGTCTCCGGCGACGGGATGATCGACGCGAGGTAGGCAGCCTCGCCCAGCGTGAGCTCGGTCGCGTGCTTGTGGCCGAAA
The DNA here is from genome assembly GCA_046262015.1 of Actinomycetota bacterium. Lineage (GTDB taxonomy): Bacteria > Actinomycetota > CADDZG01 > CADDZG01 > WHSQ01 > JBHENN01. Next base: position 11,738 of record JBHENN010000086.1, read on the forward strand.
TAGGTGCGCGCCGCGGCCTCGACACCGTAGGCGCCCCGGCCCAGATAGATCGTGTTGAGGTAGAAGCCGAGGATCTCGTCCTTGGAGTACTTGCGCTCGAGCTTGATCGCAAGGATCGCTTCCTTCGCCTTGCGGGTGACGGTTCGCTCGGACGACTTGAGGACCGCGTTCTTGATGTATTGCTGGGTGATCGTCGACCCACCCTGCTGCACCTCGCCACCGGTGAGATTGGCCCACGCGGCCCGGGCGATCCCCCGGATCGAGACCCCGTTGTGCTCGTAGAAGGACCGGTCTTCGGACGCAACCACGGCGTCGCCCACGTAGTCCGGAAGGTCGTCGGTGTCGATGAGGAACCTCTTCACCTCGTCCGAGTACGTCCCGATGAGCCGGCCGTGGACGTCGTAGACCTCGGCCGACGAGGTCAGCTCGATGTCCGCGGGGAGGGGGATCCGAGCGAAGGCGTAGGTCATCAGCAAGAGCGATCCACCGATCAGCAGGGCTCCCAGCGGAAGCAGCCACCCGTAGCGGATCAGGAAGCGTTGCCACCGGGTGCGTCCCCGGCGGGGGCGCGCCCGGGAGGTGGCGCGCGCCCGCGGCCTGCGGCGCGCCGAGCGAGAAGCCATAGCTCCAGTCTAGGTGGCGCCCGCCGCGCCTCGGCCCGGGGGCTGCACGGATCTCGATCGCTACGTCGGCTCGAACCCCACGCCGAACCCCGCCGCGAGGAGCCACGCGACGATCCCCGCCGCGGCCGCGGCGGCGAGCACCGTGGCGGCGGCGAGCAGTCGCCCGCGCCGAGGTACCCACGGAGCGGCCTCGGCATCCCCATCCGGGGGCGCCGCCGCGGCCGACGCCTCCACCGGCCTGTCGGCGTCTCGCGCCGCGCGCGCGGCCGCGATCGCACCGACGACCAGGGCGGCCACCCCCAGGCGCACGACGGGCCCGGCGGCGCCGAGCGAGGACGTCCCGAGACCCAGAGCCGTGCCTCCCTTGAGGCCCACGAGGGCGGACACAACCAGCACCGCGACCGGCTGCCACACCGGGTCCGAACCGGACGGGTCGGGCGCGGACGCGAGGCGAAGTGCGACCGCGACACCGCCGATCAGGGCGAGCGGTAGGAGCACCGCGGCCGCGGCCCACGGCGCGGCGTCGAGCGCAGAGGCCGGGCCCGTGGCTCCGGCGAAGGCGGCCGCCGAGGCCGCCGCGAGGACCGGGAAAGCCGCCAGGGGCGGTACGGGAGCAAGTCCCACCGCGGTCTCGAGGCGACGGCCCGGCGCGCCGGACAGCGCGACCGCGGTCCCTGCGAGCACCGCGGCGACGCCGGCCAGGGCCGCCACGGCTCCTGCCAACCACGCCGCCCCCAGAAGCAGCGCGCTGTGAACGGCTCCCGCCAGCGCGGGCGACGGACGCGCGGCTCGTGCTCCC
>JBHENN010000087.1:0-26041 GCA_046262015.1 Actinomycetota bacterium
CGCGAGCGGCCCGGAGCGACCCGAGCCGACTCCGGGGCCGGTGTCGAGCTCGACCTCGACCGGCGCCTCGGCGGTCGCGGCGTCGGTCACCTTGGTCGTCTCCGCGTCGGCGCCGGCCTCGCCGGGAACGTAGGCCGCGCATCCCGCCGGCGGCTTGGGCTTCTTGGGCTTCTTTGGCTTCTTGCCCTTCTTGCAGCCCTTCTTCTTGGCCTTGGAGCCGCCCTTCTTGCAGCCCTTCTTCTTGCCCGGCGGGTCGTCCTTGCCCGGAGGCGTGGGCGACGCGGTCGGCTGGGGATCAGGGCCACCGGCGGTGATCGTGTAGTCCGTGCCCGGCTTCGTGTCGTCGACCATCCGGCTCGCGGCGGTCGGGCTTCCCTGATCCGTGCCGATCCACACGTGCGTCCACGCCGTGGGCCCGCTGATCACTGCGCCGTCGGCGAGCAGAGGGCTGTAGGAGCGCGGGAAGGTCATCGTCACGAGACCGGTGCCGTCCCCAAGCGCCTCGACGACCGCCTCACCCTCGACCCCGTTGGCATAGACACTCGTACCGTCGTTACAGCGGTCCACCAGCTTTGCGAATTGCTGGCCCTGGTAGGTGCCCCCATTAGCGTTCGCCGACGGGACCACCGTGATGAAGCGGAGGCACCCTTGGGGTGCGGGGAAGTCCTCATTCGGGCTGCCATAGACGTTGTAGGCGAATGCGGCCCGTCCCGACGGAGGTGGCAGAAGGGTCTGGATGTGGACCGAGATCTTCTCGGCATCGTGGCTGAACCACGCGGCCACGACGTCGGCGGCGTCACTCACGTTCGCCGTCGGAGTATCACTGGCCGGGATCCCCCCGTTGGCGTCCTGGGTCAGGTCCGTCACGTTCGGGGTCGCCGGGACCTCGGGTGCTGCGCTGGCCGGGAGCGCCGCGAATACGCCGGCGACGAGCGCGCCGCTCAGGAAGATCGCCCACATCCTCTTGCTCATGCTCGTCGTCCCCTCGTTTAGGCGGCGCTCGCCGCGCCGCTCCACCTCGTCGTGGCAGGCCAGAAAGGCCCGCGGCAGGAGGGTTCGCCAGCGGCCTGGGAAATCCTCCACATGGGCGGCAAAGAGCCACAGACCGCCCGGAGGCGGCCTCTCGCCCCCTACAAGCTCAGGGCCTACTTCCGGAGGGGCGCCTTGGCGCCCGCGGCGGCCGGGGAGTCCTTGCGGTACATGTCCTCGATGACGTCGCCGTAGATCTCGTTGATCTTCTTGCGCTTGACCTTCATGGTCGGGGTGATCTCGTCCTCCTCCTGGAGGAAGTCTCGCTCGAGGACCCTGAACTTCTTGATCCCCTCGACCTTGGCCAGGCCGGCGTTGACCTCGTTGACCGCGCCCTCGATCTCCTTGTGGACCCGCTCGTGGTTCGCGATGGCGTCGATCCCGCCCTCGATCCCGTGCTCGGTCGCCCACGAGGGGGCTTTCTCCTCGTCGAGGGTGATGAGGGCGCTCAGGAACGGCCGCTTGTCCCCGATCACCACGACCTGCGAGATCAGGGCGTGCCTACTCTTGAGCTTGTTCTCTATCTCCTGGGGGGCGATGTTCTTGCCGCCTGCGGTGATGATGAGGTCCTTCTTGCGGTCGGTGATCTTGAGGTAGTTGTGCTCGTCGAGCACTCCGATGTCGCCCGAGTGCATCCAGCCCTCGGAGTCGATCAGCTCGCGGGTCGCCTTCTCGTCCTTGTAGTAGCCGGGGCTGACGTTGCCGCCGCGCGCCAGGATCTCGCCGTCGTCGGCGATCTTCACCTCGACGCCCGGGAGCGGGACCCCGACCGTTCCGATCTTGATCGCCTCTGGTGGGTTCGCGGTCGTCGGGCCGTTGTCCTCGGACTGGCCGTAGATCTCGACGATCTTGAGACCGATCGAATGGAAGAACCAGATCAGCTCGGGGCTCAGCGGTGCCGCGGCCGACAGCGACAGGTGGCAGTGCTCGAGGCCGAACGCGGCGCGGATCTTGTGCAGCACGAGCTTGTCGAGCGCGGCGTGCTGGACCTTGAGACCCAGGGGCACCTTGGCGTCGGCCATCCTGCCTCCGCGTGCCACGGCCTCCTGCTCGGCCTCGGCGATCCTCCTGCCGACCTCGACAGCTTTCTTGGCCAGCTTCGCCTTGCGGTCGTTAGGGTCGGCCGCGGCCATCTTGGCCTCGACGCCCGCGTAGAACTTCTCCCACACCCGCGGCACTCCGAAGAAGTAGGTCGGCTTGCACTCCTGCAGGTTGGGAAGCAGCTTGTCGATGCCCTCCGCGAACCACGTCTCGCTCCCGTAGAAGATCTGGTGGAAGTGGGAGATCATCCGCTCCGCGATGTGCGAGAGCGGAAGGAACGACAGCGCTCGCTCGTCCGGCGCGTCTCCCGCGGCCGTCACCGGGCCGATCGGTATGAGCTTGGAGGCGGACTGCAGGGTCCACCAGATGTTGGAATGCGTCAGCATCACTGCCTTGGGAGGACCGGTCGTCCCCGAGGTGTACACGAAGGTCGCTAGGTCTTCCGGCTTCACGAGCCCGAGGGCGTCACGATAGGTCGCATCCTCGACCCCGTCGCCGGCTTCGAGCAGCTGCTCCCACGTCATGACGAAGTCGTTGTCGGCGTCGCCCTTGTATCCCTCGATCACGATGACCTTCTTGAGATCCGGGAGCTCGGCGCGCGTCTTCAGGATCTTCTCGAGCTGGTCTGTGTTCTCGACCACCGCGACCTCGGACTCCGAGTGGCCCGCGATGTACGCGACCTGCTCGGGCGAGTTCGTGACGTAGATCGGCGCGGTCGCGGCGCCGATGCTCATGCACGCAACATCGGCGACGTGCCACTCCGGACGGTTGCCGGAAAGGACCGCGACCTTGTCACCGTGCTTCACCCCGAGAGAGAGGTATCCCTTGGCGGCGCGCCGGACGAGGTCGCCGTAGTCCCGCCACGTGATCGGACGCCACTCACCGCCGGAGCGGTAGCGCAGGGCGACCTTCTCCGGATGGGTGCCGACCCGCTCGTGGAACTTCGCGATCAGGCTGTTGGCAGGCATGACGCCCCCCTTGTAATCGAACGAGTTGACCGGACGGTCAGTTTAGGGGGCGGGCGGCGATCCGGCTAGAGCGGCGCGGATCCGTGCGGGGATGGGCGGGTGGCTGTGCAGCAGGACCACGGCCACGGCCGGAGGACGCAGGTCGGAGAGGTTTGCCAACGCGAGCCGGCGCAACACCGCCACGGCCGTCGCCGGGTCCGCGGTCAGACGCAGCGCGATCTGGTCGGCGCGGCGCTCGAAGCGGCGCGACACGGCGTTCTGGACGGGGAGGGTCACGAAGCTCGCGACCGCAGCGAACAGCAGCAGCAGCGGGACGGCTCGGATGTCGGCCGGCGAGGACGCGCCGCCCCATGCCCAGAACCCGGTCGCTGACGAGAGCCAGCGCAAGATAGCGAACCCCGCCAACAGCCCCAGGGACGACAGCACGATCCCTTTGAGGACGTGGCTCTCGGCCTCGTGTCCGAGCTCGTGGGCGACAACGAATGCGGTCTCGTCGTCGTTCCCCGCCCGCACCAGCGTGTCGTACAAGACGAGGCGGCGCGTGCCGCCGAGGCCGGCAACGTAGGCGTTCTCGCCGGTGGTCCGCTTGCTCGCGTCGGCGACGAGGACCTCGTCGACCGCTACGCCCGCATCCGCCGCCAGCGCGGCGACACGGCGCGCCAGGACCTCGTCGTCGAGGGGGACGAAGCGGTTGAACAGTGGCGTCACCAGCACCGGCCACAGGAACGCGACCGCCGCGGTCAGGAGCGTGAAGGCAGCCCAGCCCCACAGCCACCACGACCGCGGTTGCCACCGCACCATTGAGAAGAAGGCGGCTACGCTCACCACTGCAACGACCGATCCGATCGCGAGGAACCTGAGCGAGTCGGCCGTCCAGCCGCCGAGGCTCTGGGTCGACAACCCCCACGCGTGCGGATGGGCATACCCGCGCACGAACGACAGGGGAAGCGCGGCTACGAACAGAACGGCGGTCACGGCGAGGGCCATCAGCGCGGCGTGGACGATCCACGCGCCGGAGACGCGCTCCACCGCCTCGGCGAGCGCACGCCCGGGCCCTCGTGTCAAAAGGACGAGGGCGGCGACCTCGACGAGCACGCCGAGAGCGAACGCGAGGTAGCGGCCGCGCTGATAGGCGCCCGCGCGCGCCACCTGCCGCTCTGTGAACGAGGCGCCGTGAGATGGATCTTCAGCCTCCGGCGAGGTAACGGGCTTCCGCAGCTCCTCGGGCGCACGCGACCCCAGCGCCAACAGGCCGGCAGCCGCCAACGAGACCAGTCCGATGGAGAGCAAGCCGCGCGTGAGGTCCATGACCGTCGTCAGCTGGGATCCGGCGCGCTGGGCGAACGCTCGATCACGTACAGGAGATGGACCATGCCCTTGTGGTCGAACTCACGCTCCACGGTCATGCCGAGGTTGCGAGCGACGCCACGCGACGCGGCGTTCTCGGGACGGATCATGCTGACCATCCGATCGAGGCCGAAACGCGTGAAGCCGAGGTCGCGGGCCGCGCGTGCTGCCTCGGTCGCGAAGCCGCGGCCCCACAACGGACGTTGGACGTGCCATCCGATCTCGACCTCCGGCGCGCCCTCGACCTCCTTGGGCCACAGGCCGCACTGGCCGACGAAGGTCGCCGAGCCCTTCAGCTCCATCGCCCACAAACCCATCCCGTGCTCGTCGTAGAGGGCAAGGTTGCGCTCGATCCAGCCGCGCGCCTCCGCGCGCGTGTACGGCCTCGGGTAATAGCTCATCGTCTCCGCGTCGCACAGGATCGAGGCAAGTGCATCGAGGTCCTCGAGGGTCTGCTCGCGCAGCAGCAGCCGCTGCGTCTGGGCGATCAACGGCCCGCCGCGGACCGCCTCTTGCGTGCTATCCATCCGAGCTCGGCCGCCGTCTTGTCGAGGGCTTCGAGATGGTCCTCGGTGGGGTCGAAGCTCCACCGCGCGACGCGGTCCCGGGCGCGGTGGAAGAACGAGAAGCTGACCGTCCACGTGGGGCCCTTGCGATCTCGGGTCGCGTCCCACCCCTCGACGAACTCGGCGTCGTCGAAGTGCAGGCCCTTGGCGCGCAGGTTCGCCTGCACCGCCTCGCCCAGCGGGGCTCCGGACTCGCCCATACGAGCCCTGACGAGGGTCGCGTTGCGGGCGCGCGTCGCCATCCCGGACCGCTCCCAGACGATCGGGGTCTCGAAGCGCTCGACCCACGAGGGATCGACCCCGGCCTTGCGTGCGACGGATGCGACGCTCCGTCCCTGCCGGAGCAGGACCTGGACCTCCCGGGGAGACAGCTTGCTGACCACGGGCGGCAGCGCCGGGGCCCGCGGGAGGACGGGGGCTGGCGGCGCCGGCTCGGGTGGAGGCGCCGGCTCGGGTAGAGGCGCCGGCTCGGGTGGTGGCGCCGGCTCGTGGGCGGTGTCACCCGCAACGCCCGGCGCGGGTAAAGCGTCGACCTCTGCCGGAGCGTCCGTCACCGGCGCGGAGACCGGCTCGATCCACTCGGGCTCGACCACGCCCTCACCGGGGGCGTCGTCCAGGTCGCGCCACGTCGCCCGATCGCGGGCCTCTTCGAGACGGGCCAACAGGGCGTCATCGATGCGAAGCCGGAACTCCCCCTGCTTCGCGTTCGCCCGGCGCGCCAGCAGTACCTCGGACCCGTCGTCGCTCACGCCGACGGGCTTGAGACTGGTCGGGCGGGCGCGCCGCGGACCGTTCGGGGTCAGAGCCACGCCCTGAATGGTATGGCCCCGCCACGACGGCCGCGGGCATTCACCCCACGTCACCCCCGGCCGCGGCGTCGATCCCGTGCACGGCGCCGCCGGGGATCTCGCCCGGCCCGTCGCCCGGGGGGCGCGGCCGGAACCTCAGCACCGGTATCAACCCGGCGCCGGAAAGAGCTTGCAGCGGCGGATCGAGGTCCTCGTCGATCTCTATCTGCGCTGATGGCGGGTGCAGCAGCGCGGTCACCAGGCAGTCGGCGCAGTGCTCGCTCTCGTACATCACGCAGTCGGTGCAGGTGATCTTCACGTCACGACCTCCTCGGTCAGCCGGCGTCCGGGCCGTCCACGCGTCCCATCACAGGACGCTAGCGAAGGGGTAGGACAGCTTCTGCACACAGAGCGGGGGTTGCGCTCTCCGGCCCCTCAGGTCAGCCGGGCGGCGGCGAAGGCGAGTCCGCCGACCGTGAGGACCGAGCCGGCGTTGGCAACGACCACCGTGGTGAGGATCGAGCGACCCTGCTCCGCGAGCTCCTTGCGGACCTGGCCCATGATGCGGTGCTCCATCGCCTCGAGATCGCGCCGGAAGAGGGCGGCCTGGGTCTCCAGATCGTGCTTGGTCGCGGCCCGCAGGGCGTCGAAATCCTGCTTGGTCGCGGCCCGCAGGGCGTCGATATCCTGCTTGGTCGCGGCCCGCAGGGCGTCGAGATCGCGCTTAGTGGCGAGCTCGCCCCAGCCCCCGGGCGGTAGGTGCTCCATCAGCACCCCGGCGTCGTCGGGCCCGAGGACCTCCTCGAGTCGCCGGAACAATCGATGCCGGGCCCGCTCATCGACGCCCATCCTGCCACCTCCGTTCCTCGAACGGACCGGGCGCGCGACCGGTCCGCCAACGCTAGGACGGGGGTACGACGGGAACTGACCCTGGGGTCACGCGCGTGGGGGAAGTCGATGTCGCGGTCGCGCTCGGCCATCAGCGGAACAGGGCGAGCAGCTGCTGGCTGCTGGCGACCGACGCGCCGAGACGGGCACACCGCCCCCGGAGCTCGCCGTCGTTGGTCACTACGACGATCGGGTCCGGGGGGAGCGTCTCGAGCAGCGCGACGATGTGGTCGTCGGCGATCTCGTCGGGCCGCGAATAGTGCACGTCCACGGGCCCCCGCCCTCGGCGCATGACCCCCGCGGGCACCTCGGAGCCGTCGAATACGATCGTCGCCGGCGCGCCGGTCCGGCGCGCCACCCCGGCGACACCGTCCACGACGCGGCGGCGTTGGTCGGCGAGGTCGAGGTCCCCGTAGCCTCCCTCGGCCTTGGCCACGTTGTAGCCGTCGACCACCAGCGCCACGCGCGGTGCCGCCAGCCATGCTTCGAGCGTCTCGGGCTCGTCCTCCAGGCGGCCCTTGGGGACCTTCAAGCCGCGTCGCGCGCGTGCCCCGGCTCGCTCAGGACGTTTCGGCTCCTCCGGTGACCGCTCGGATCCGTCCGCGGGGACGCGTCCCTCGAGCGCCGTGACCGCTCGCTCCAGCTCGCGGATGTGGCGCCGGGCGGCGCGCGCCTCGGCGGCGGCCCGAGCCCCTGCCTCCTCGAGCGTCCCCACCCGGCGGCGTGTCTTCCGGCGCTCTCGTTCGAGATCGGCAGCGGCCCTGGCGGCGTCCGCGCGGGCGGTGACGAGCTCGCCGCGCAGCCGCTCGACCTCCGCGCGCGCGTCGTCGAGCGTCGCAGCCAGCTCCTCGGACCGGGCCCGAGCCGACGCGACCGCCGCGGCGGCCTCCTCCCGGGCGCGCCGGGCCTTCTCGTCGGCCGTCCGGGCACGCTCCTGGGCGCGCCGGGCCTTCTCCTCGGCGACCCGAGCACGCTCCTGGGCACGCCCGACGGCGGCGTCGTCGCGCGCCGCTCCCTCCGGGTCGTCGGGCGGGGGGATGCGCTTGTCCGCCCCCGCGGCCAGACGCCCGAACCATCCGTCACCCCGCTCGACCGCGTCCCTCAAGCAGCGGGCGTCGTCTTTGGAGAGCCCTCCGGGCGCGTCGTCGAGCCACTCGCGGATGCGCCCTCGCATCCCCTCGTCCTCGAGCGCCCCCAGCAACTCGGCGCTGTGCTGGCCGAGGCCCTTCGGCCGGAACCCCCGGAAGCGGCGCAGCTTGGGCGGAAGCTCCGTGGCCGGCGTGGCGCGCAGGTACGCGCCTATGCCCCGGACCAGCGCCGCGGTTGTCCCGGGCGGAAGATGGTCGAGACGCTCGGCTCCCATGAGACCTCCAGGCGGGGGGGGCCCGCTCAGACGGCTCCGGCCGCGCGCAGCTCGGCGAGCGACGCTCCGTCCACCCCGATCTCGCGCAGCACCTCATCGGTGTGCTCCCCCATCTCCGGAGGCGGGCGACGGACGATCTGGCCCGGGTGGCGGCGCAGCTTGATCGGGGTGCCGAGATGGCGCCACGGACCCACCCCCGGGACCTGTTCGTCGACCACCATCGCGCGCGACCGGACCTGATCGTCGGCGAACACCTCCGCCATGTCGTTGACGGGGCCCACGCACACATCGAGGCCATCGAGCTGCTGCATCCACTCAGATCGGGTGCGGGTCGCGAACCGCTCCTCGAGCTCGGCCACGACTTCGGCTCCGCGCTCGCCGGTGGCGTAGGCATCACCGGCCAGGTCGCTCCGGTCCAGCGCGTCGCACAGACGCTCCCAGAACCGGGGCTCGAGCGCTCCTACCGTGAGCCACCCGTCCGCGGCGGGATATAGCCGGTAGCAGGGGTAAAGGCCCGACAGCGGCATCTCGCCGCGCCGCGGGGCCTCGCCGGTCGCGACGAACGCGGCGGCGTGGATCGTCAGCCACGAGACGAGGCCGTCGAGCATCGAGACATCGCAGAAATCGCCCTCGCCGGTGGCATCCCGCTTATGGAGCGCGGCCAGGATCGCGATCACGGCGGCCATCCCCCCGCCTGCGAGGTCGCCGATCTGGACCCCCGGGATGACGGGAGGACCGCCGCGCTCGCCGGTGATCCCCAGCACGCCGGCGTGGCCGATGTAGTTGAGGTCGTGGCCCGCGACGCCCGCGCGCGGGCCGTCCTGACCGTAGCCGGTGATCGCGCAATAGATCAGCGCCGGCTTGCGCTTCCGGAGCGCCTCCCATCCCACCCCCAGCCGGTCCATGACCCCGGGGCGGAACGACTCGATCACGACGTCGGACCGGGCGACGAGATCGAGGAACACCCGGCGCGCCGGATCGCTGCGGAGGTTCAGCGTGATCGAGCGCTTGTTGCGATTCAGAGCGAGGTGCGCCGCCGAGCTCTGACCGGCGCGAGGAGGGCTCCAGCGGACGTAGTCGCCCTTGCCGGGCTCTTCCACCTTGATCACGTCGGCGCCGAGATCGGCCAACAGGAGGGTCGCGTAGCCACCCGGAAGCAGACGTGTGAGGTCCAGGATCCGCACCCCGTCGAGAGGCGGTCGGCTCAAGCGGGCTCTCTCTGCGAGGGCTCCTCGGGGTGCAGCGCCGGCTCCACGACCACGTCGTCGGTCGAGCGGCACCAGCGGCATACGACCCGGTCGACCACCCGGTCGAGCACCTCTTCCTCTTCGATCTCGCCGTCCCCGGCGAGCGTGAGGTGGAGGAACGAGCGCACCCGTTTCGTCTCGAAGACGTCGAACCGGGTCTTGTTCCCGCACGCGTTGCACCGGTATGGGCTCACCGGGTAACTCTATTCGGGGGCCCGGTGGACCCCCCGGCGCGCCGCGAGGCGGCCCCTGCCGAGACTGGGCCTTGCACGAAGGTCGAACGTCTGTTCGCTATAGTGCCACGCGCAATGGTCGCCACCCAGCGCTCCTTCGACGAGCTGGGTACGCCCCTGTCCGAGGTCACCTTCTGCGTCATCGACCTCGAGACAACCGGGGGCTCGCCGCAGGGCTCCGCCATCACCGAGATCGGGGCCTTGAAGGTCCTCCGGGGCGAGGTCGTCGGGACCTTCCACACCCTCGTCGACCCCCGTACCCGGGTCCCGCCGGCGATCCGGTTGCTCACAGGCATCGACGACGCGCTTCTCGCCGGCGCGCCCCCGATCGGTGCGGTGCTGCCATCGTTCCTCGAGTTTGTGCGCGACGCGGTGCTGCTGGCGCACAACGCGCGCTTCGACGTCGGGTTCCTCGATGCCGCTCTCGCGCGCGCCTCGTATCCCCGGCTGGCCAACCGGGTCGTTTGCACCGCCCGCCTGGCGCGCCGGATCCTCGCCGGCGAGGTCCCGAACCACAAGCTGTCGACCCTGACCGAGCGGTTGCGGTGCGCCCATCGCCCCGAGCACCGTGCCTTCGCAGATGTGCTTGCCACCACCGATCTGTTGCACCACCTGATCGAACGCGTCGCCGGCTTCGGGGTCACGACGCTCGACGATCTCCTGGCGATGTCGGCAACGCGGGTCGACGGGACCTTCTCGAAGATTACGCTGGCGCGCGACCTCCCGCGCGCTCCCGGGGTCTACCGCTTCGTGTCGGCCGGGGGCACCACCCTCTACATCGGCAAGGCAACCGACCTGCGGGCGCGGGTCCGCTCCTACTTCTACGGAGACCCGCGCAGCAAGATCCGCAACCTGCTGCGCGAGACCCAGGCGATCGAGACGGACACCTACGCGACGATGCTCGAAGCGGAGATCGCCGAAGCGCGCGCGATCGCCTCCGAAAGACCTCGTTACAACGGGACCGGCAAACGGTCGGGCACCTGGTACCTCAAGCTTGCCGTGCAGCGGGCGGTGCCGCGTCTTCACGCCTGCCGCGTCCCCAAGGACGATGGAGGGATCTACATAGGGCCGTTCGTCTCAGGCAAGGCGGTGCGGATCTTGATCGATGCGTGTCGCAGCGCCTTGCCGGTCCACCGGTGCACGGAACCGCGCACCTGTCTGCTCACGCTCGCGCAGTGCATCACCGACCAGCCGGACCGGCTCCTGGACGCGCTGGAGCGCCGCATGGCTTCGCTTGCCGCGCAGGAGCGTTTCGAAGAGGCGGCCGAGTTGCGCGATGGGGCGGCCGCGCTCGAACGAGCGCTCGTCCGGCGCGCCGAGGTGCACGCGCTCGTGGCTGCGGGAGATCTCCTGCTCGAGGTGGGTGGACGAGCCCTGCTCGTCCGGGCGGGCCGACTCGCGGGGGCGCGCCCCACCGGCGGTGATACGCGGCGCGTCGTTACCGAGATGCGCGCCGAGGCGGCCGAGAGCCCGTCGGCGTCGTTCCTGACTCCCGACGTCCAGCGCGAGACCGCGGTGATCTGCTCGTGGCTCCGACGGGGCCGCGAGGACGCCCGTCTCGTGTGGACCGAACGGCCGTGGGCGCTGCCCGTCGCGGCGCGCCCGTCTCTCCGGTTCGCTCCCGCGGCCGCGACCCGGTAGCCCGTCGCTCGGCCGTACGGCGCGCGGCTCTACCCCCCGGCCGTCGACACCCGTACCAGGTCGTCTAGAGCCCGCGCCGCGGCCCCGTCGTCGATCGCGGCGGCGGCGCGCCCGACCCCGTCCGCCATACCGGCGGCGCGACCGGCGGCCACGAGGCCTGCCGCCGCGTTCAGCACGACGATGTCGCGGCGCGCCCCCGTCTCGCCGCCGAGGACCGCGCGGATGTGTCCCGCGTTCTCCTGTGCGGTCCCCCCGGCGACGGCTTCGAGCGGCGCATGCGCGAACCCCAGCTCGGCAGGGTCCATCACCCAGCGCGCGATGCGGCCGTCGTCCAGCTCCACGACGCGTGCGGGTCCCGACACGGTGAGCTCGTCGATCCCCGCGTGCCCGTGGAAGGCGAGCACCCTGCGGCTGCCGAGCCGGTGCAGCACCTCGACCATCCGGTCGAGCATCGCCTCATCCGAAACGCCGATCGCCTGACGGGCGGCGCCGGCGGGGTTCGTCAGGGGTCCGAGGAAGTTGAACACCGTAGCCACGCCCAGCTCGCGACGTGGCGCGCCCGCGTGCCGCATCGAGGGATGGAAGATCGGAGCGAAGCAGAAGCCGATCCCGGCCTCTTCGATACACGCCGCGACGCTCTCGGCCGGGAGATCGATCCGCACCCCGAGCGCCTCGAGCACGTCGGCCGACCCGCACCGCGATGACGCCGCTCGGTTCCCGTGCTTGGCGACCCTCACGCCGGCGCCGGCGCACACGAGGGCAGCCGCCGTCGACACGTTGAAGGTCCCGGCACGATCTCCACCGGTCCCACACGTATCGAGAAGCTCGCCCCTCACCCGCACCTTGGCCGCGTAGTGACGCATCGTCTTCACCAACCCGACCATCTCGTCGGTGGACTCGCCCTTGGCGCGCAGGGCGATGACGAAACCGGCTATCTGCGCGGGGGTTGCGGCGCCTTCCATGATCTCGACCATGGCCGCCGCAGCCTCGTCCTCTTCGAGCGAACCCCCCTTCAGCAACGTGGAGATCGCGTGCGACCAATTGAAGGTCACGACGAGGAGGTGGGCGCGAGCAATCGAGCGAACGCGTACCCGTACGCGAGCGCGCCGCGTTCCAGCTCGGCCAGGTCGATGTGCTCGCGCACGCTGTGGGCTAGCCGGATGTCGCCGGGACCGCACACGACCACCGCGGCCCCCGCATCGGCGAGGAAGCGTGCGTCGGACGCGCCGCGGAACCCCGCCAGCTCGGCCGGCGCCCCGGTCGCGTCTTCGATGGCCGCGGCAACCGCGCTCACGACCGGCGACCCCTCGTCGACCTCGAAGGGTCCCGCGAAGAACGCCAGCTCGACGTCTGCGTCGATGTCGGGAAAACGCGTCCGGGCGAGGTCGATCGCGGCCTCGATCGACGCCTGAACGGATGCCTTCGTCTCGGGTGGGACCGTACGGCGATCAACCTCGGCCACGCACGCGTCGGGGACCATGTTGACCTTCTGACCGCCGCGGATCGTCCCGACGTTGATGCTCGGCGCGCCGAGGACGGGATGGGTCACGTCCGGCAGGGTCTCTTCCAGCCGCAGCACGATCTCGCTCATATGACGGATCGCGCTCACTCCCCGCTCCGGCGCAGAGCCGTGCGTGGCCCGGCCACGCGTCGCGATGCGGAACCAGCACGCGCCGCGCTGGGCGCGCACGAGCCGGAGCGAGGTGGGCTCCCCCACCACCGCGACGTCCGGATGCACGATCCCGCGTTCGACGAGGTAGCCGGCGCCCTTGAAACCCATCGTCTCCTCGTCAGCGACGAGCTCGAGCTCGAAGGTGCCGGCCGGCTCGAAGCCTGCCGACCGCAGCATCGCGACGGCTTCCAGCGCCGCGGCGACCGGGCCCTTGGCGTCGCACGCGCCGCGACCGTGGAGCACGCCGTCCTCGATCGCGCCGGAGAACGGATCGCGGTCCCATGCCGCGGGGTCCCCCACGGGAACCACATCGATGTGCGAGCAGTAAGCCAATGTCGGGCCCGGCGCACCGGTCCAGCGGGCGACGACACTGGGACGGCCGGGCTCGGCCTCGTGAAGAGCGACGTCGAGCCCCAGATCCCGGCAGTAGCCGGCCACCAGATCGGCGACCGCAGCCTCGTTCCCCGGCGGGTTCTCCGATGGGGTCCGAACCAGCGTCTGGAGGCGGTCGACGAGGCGCGCTCGATCGAGATGGCCCGAGAGGTTCCCTGCCGCGGTCTCCGCGCTCTGCGACACTGTCCTCATGACCCCCTATCAGCTGTTCCTGCTGGCGGTGCTGATCCTGTGGCCGCTCGCCATCATGGCGCTGCTGTTCCTGATGAGCCGGCTGGAGGGATACGTGGCACGCGTCGAGGCCCACACGCCCCAGGAAGCCGGGCTCGAGCCCGTCGCCGGGACCTCACCCGAGCGCGAGGTCCGAATCGTCTTCGGCGACCGCGTCGTGGGCGAGCCCAAGTCCTAGGCCGCCCGGAGGCCGCGTCCGTGCGGCCTCATATCCGGGCGACGCACTCGACCTCGACGCGCGCTCCCTTGGGGAGCGCGGCAACCCCCCCCGTGGCGCGCGCCGGCGGCTCGTCCCCGAACGACTCCGCGTAGGCGTCGTTGAACTCGGCGAAATCCGCCATGTCGGTCAGATAAGCGGTCACCTTCACGACGTGCACCAGGCTGGAGCCGCCGGCGTCGAGGACCGCGGCGAGGTTGCTCATACAGCGGCGGGTCTCGTCGGCGACCGAGCCCTGCACCAGCTCGCCGGTGCCGGGATCGAGCGCGATCTGACCCGAGCAGAACAGGAGGCCTTCGCCGCCGACGGCCTGGGAGTACGGGCCCACGGCGGCGGGCGCGTTGGCGGTAGCGACGACGAGCTTGGGCACCTAGGTCTCCTCTCCGTGGGGCGATCCGCCCGCGCTACAGCGTATGCGCCGGACCCCCGAGGCGCATTGAGCGCGGCGGCAGCGAAGGAGCAGCGAAAGGAGCCCCCGCCCGCGCGGAGCGGACGGGGGCCCGGCGCGAGCCGGCCTGTAAGCCGGATCCTGTCCCGGACCTCGCGGCCCGGGGGTGGCCATCCATCTGGGACGAGCGTTGCCGCTCGCCTCGTGCGACCTACCCGGAGGCGCCGGACGGGCCGCCCATGCCTCCTGCTTGGTCTTGCTCCGGACGGGGTTTGCCTAGCCGCACCGGTCGCCCGGCGCGCTGGTGAGCTCTTACCTCACCGTTTCACCCTTACCCCGGTCTCCCGAGGCGGTCTGCTCTCTGCTGCGCTTTCCACGGGTCGCCCCGCCTGGGACTTTCCCCAGCGTCCTGCCCTATGGAGTCCGGACTTTCCTCAGCCCGAGAGCGTGCTCCCGGACCGCGGCCACCCGGCCAACTCGCCCTCCCATTATCGCGCCCGGAGAGACGTGCTACACGGTGCGGCGGTAGCGCGCCACGGCCAGAGGAGCGAAGACGGCCAGGATGCCTACGCACCACGCTATGCACTGAAGCACGTACGACGACGTCGGGCCGCCGATCGTGAGGGCGCGTACCGCCGAGGCCGTCACCGACACCGGTTGGTGCTCGGCGAAGACCTGGAGCCACCCCGGCATCGTGTCGACGGGGACGAACGCGGAGGAGGCGAAGACCAGTGGGGCGATCACCGGGAACGACGCGGCCTGTGCGGTCTCGGGATCGCCCACCGCGAGACCGACCGTCGCGAAGATCCACGCGAACGTGTAGCCGAAGAGCAATACGAGCGCGATGCCTCCGAGGAAAGCAGCCACGTTCGTGTGGATCCGGAACCCCACCGCGAAGCCGACCCCCGTGATCAGCGCCGCGACGAAGACGTTGCGCACGAGGTCCGCGAGCGTGCGACCCGCAAGGACCGCCGAGCGCGCCATGGGAAGGGAGTGGAACCGTTCCATGAGGCCACTCTTCAGGTCGGAAGCCAGGCCGATCGCGGCGGCCATCGATCCGAAGACGACCGTCTGCACGAAGATCCCCGGCATCAAGAAATCGACGTAGCTCTGCCCCGGCACGGAGATCGCGCCGCCGAACACGTAGCGGAACATCAGGACGAAGATGACGGGTTGGATCGTCGAGAAGACGAGCAACTGTGGGATACGGACGTAAGCGATGAGGTTGCGCTGGGCCACCGCGAGCGCATCCCACAGCGCCCACATGCGCGCGTCGTGAGGAAGGCTTCGGGTGGCCGGAGCAGCGGGTGCGGCGGTCGCCATCAAGCATCCACCTCCGACAGGTCGGCGGCGCGTCCGCTCTCGGCATGACGCCCGGTGAGTGCCAAAAAGACGTCGTCAAGGCTCGGGTCTCGCACCGCGAGGGAGCTCGGTTCGAGATCGGCGGCGTCGAGGACCCGCAGGACATCCATCAGCTGGCGAGCTCCGTCGTTCGACGTCAGGCGGACGAGCGTCCCCTCGCGCTCGATCCCCATGATCTCTGCCGTGAGGTGGTCGTAGGCGTTCGTTGCCTGCTGCTCGGAGCCGAATCCAAGCTCGGTAACGCTCCCGCCGAGCTTGTCCTTCAATGCCTGGGGTGTGTCGTTCGCGATCACACGCCCGCCGTCCACGACCGCCACCCGGTCGGCCAGACGGTCCGCCTCTTCGAGGTACTGGGTGGTGAGCAGAACCGTCGTCTCTCCTGCCACGAGCTCGCGGATCATGTCCCACAGGTCGGAGCGCCCCTGGATGTCGAGACCCGTCGTGGGCTCGTCCAGGAACAGAAGGGGAGGTTGGTGCACCAGTGCCGCGGCCAGGTCGAGACGCCGGCGCATCCCCCCGGAGTAGGTGCGGACGGTTCGATCCCCTGCCTGGGCGAGGCCGAACCGCCCGAGCAGCTCGTCGGCCCGGCCCGGCACCGCTTTCGGATCGAGGTGCGCGAGCTTCCCCATCAGCCTCAGATTCTCTCGCCCGGTGAGGTTCGGGTCGACGGCCGCGTACTGACCCGCCAGGCCGATCAGGGACCGGACCTCCTGTGCGTCGCGCACGACGTCGTGGCCCAATACCCGCGCTCGTCCGGCATCCGGACGAAGGATCGTCGAGAGGATGCGAACCGTGGTTGTCTTCCCCGCACCATTGGGACCGAGCAACCCGAAGACAGTCCCGATGGGCACCTCGAGGTCCACACGTTCCAGCGCCACGACCTCGCCGAAGCGCTTGGCCAGCCCTTCGACCTCGATCGCGTTGGTCACGGCGCCATGGTGACACGTCGGATGAAGGAGGGGCGCCGCGCAGGAGCCGCGCCGGGCACAGGGGGCGCGCCGCTCAGTGGATCGTGGGATGCATGCGGCGCGCGGCACGATCGAGGCATGCCAGCAGAGGTCGCCCGAGGAGCACCACCGCGACCGCGTTGCCCACGGCTCCGAACAGGTCCCAGCCCGCGGAGGTGACCAGGTAGAAAGACCCGTAGCGGGACAGGTTCTCGCTGAGGCCGGCCGAGGGCAACCAGCCGAGGCTCGAGGAGCCGGCGAGGTAGGGCCAGAAATAGAGGTTCATGACCGCGCCGAACGCGAACGCCGCGGCGACCCCGTAGGCCGCCAACCCGAGGACGCGCAGCGACCACCGGCGCGGCCGCGGCAGGAGGCCGGCGCCGAGCCCGACCCAGCCCACCGCCACCATCTGGAAGGGGAGCCACGGCCCGAGGCCACCGACGAACATCCCCGAGGCGAACGTACCGACCGCTCCGAGCACGAAGCCGAACGCCGGCCCGAACGAGTTGCCGGCGACCAGCACCACTACGAACATCGCCGAGAAGCCGCCGACGAAGCCCGGGAGGCGAAGCGCCACCATGGCGGCGCCGAGGACCCCGAGCAAGGCGACCGTCTTGGGCCCCATCCCGCCGCGGCCCAGCTCGACGAACAACAGCGCGCCCAGGCACGCGAGCAAGGCCCCGATCAGCCACGGTGCATCGGCCGCGTGCGCCGCGACCGACCGCGGCGCCTCGGGTAGCAGGAACGGCCACAGGAAGGCAGCGACCCCGAGGAGGTTCGCGGCGACGAGCGTCGCCGTCCGCCCCACACCCGCACGGGCCCGATTCTCGGCGCGGGTCGCAGAGAGGCTCAACGGG
This sequence comes from Actinomycetota bacterium, assembly GCA_046262015.1. GTDB lineage: Bacteria > Actinomycetota > CADDZG01 > CADDZG01 > WHSQ01 > JBHENN01. Next base: position 17,179 of record JBHENN010000087.1, read on the forward strand.
CCGCCGCGACCGCGACTTGGCCCGGCGTCAGCCAACCCCGCCCCAGCACGCGCGTCGTCTGGGGCGCGAAGACCGGCGAATCGCCGAGCACGTCTTGGGGGGACCCGTCGGCGATCACCTCCCCGCCCGCCAGCATGATCACGCGGGTGGCGATCTCGGCCACGAGCTCGACGTCGTGGGTCGCGACGACGGCCGCTCCACCGTCGGTCGCGAAGCGTGCGAGGAACGCGCCGAGCCCGTCCTTGCTGGACGCGTCGAGCCCCCGGGTCGGCTCGTCGAGGAGCAGGACCGGCGCACCGGTGGCGCCGATCGCTGCGACGGCCACGAGCACCCGCTGGCCGGCCGAGAGATCGCGCGGGTGGCGAGTCCCGAGGTGAGCGATGCCGAGACGATCGAGCCACACGTCCGCGGCCCCGTCCCGACCCACTGAGGCTTGCACCTCTCCCGCCACGGTGTCCTTGAACAGCACCATCTCGGAGACCTGGGGGCACAGGGCGACGTCGCGGCCCGGGTGGGGGGCTCGTCCGCCGACGAGGACCTCGCCCGACGCCGGAGGGTGGAGCCCCGCCAGCATCCGTAGAAGCGTCGTCTTGCCGGCACCATTGCGACCCACGAGTCCCACGACCTCCCCGGGCGCCACCGCGACGTCCAGCCCATCGATCACCCGCCGGTCCCCATAGCCCCCCGTGAGCGCGCGGGCATCGAGCACCGGCGCGCCGGCAGGGGGGCGAGCCGCGGAGCGCGGCCCGGGGACGAGACCGGGACCCGCGGCGGCGACTCGACGGCGCGCATCGCGCACGGTCAGGGGTGTCGGCGTCCACCCGAAGATCCGGGCGAGCCGGGCGACCGGTGGACCCATATCGAGCCGGTCGAGGACATCGCCCGGCGCGCCGCAGAACGCGCCGTGACCCGCGCAGCCGATCGCCAGGTCGACGAAGCCGGCGACCCGCTCGAACCGGTGCTCCGCGAGGATCACGGTGAGCCCGTGGTCGTGCACCAGCCGCTGCAACGCGGCGAGCACGTCCTCGGCGCCCTGCGGGTCGAGTTGGCTCGTCGGTTCGTCGAGCACGACGATGCGCGCCCCCGGCGTCAGCGCGGCAGCGATAGCGACCCGCTGCCGCTCCCCTCCGGAGAGCGTGCGGACGCTGCGGGCGCGCAGCGCTTCGATACCGAGGAGATCCAACGCCTCCTCGACGCTCCGGCGCATCGACGCCGCGGGACGCGCGAGGTTCTCCATCGCGTATGCCAGCTCGTCCTCGACCCGGTCCACCACGAACGACGCGCCCGGATCCTGGGGGACGAACGCGACAAGGTCGGCCATCCGGCGAGGCGCGTGGGTGCGGGTGTCGCGGCCTCCCACGATCACCCGACCCGAGAGCTCACCCCCGCTGAAATGAGGCACGAGGCCGTTCACCGCGCGCAGCAGGGTCGACTTGCCGGAGCCCGTAGCGCCGGCAACCAGCGCGAACGCGCCTTCCGGTACGGTCAGCGACACCCCCTCGAACACGGGCTCGTCGCGGTCGGGATAACGGAACGAGAACCCCCGGAAGACGACCTCGAGCGTCACGCGCGGTCCTCGCCGGCGAACGCGGGAGCCGCCAGGATCACCGTTGCGGCCACAAGCGCGAGCGAGACGTCCGGCCACCGCAGCGGGACGGTCGAGACCGCGAGGTCGCCCGAACCGGCAGTCGCGGCGGCGACGAACGCGGCGAGGGCGGTCGCCGAGGCGATGACGGTCGTCCACCCCGCGGGGCCCCACCTCTCGGGACGGTAGCGCGACCTCGGTCCTCGACCGTGGCCGCGCGCATCCATGCTCTCGGCGAGCGTCACCGCTTCCTCCATCCCGATCTCGAGCACGGGGACGGCGAGCGCGGGAAGGGCACGCAACCGGCCGATGCGGATCCCACGCGCCCGTTGCGCGTCACGGACCCGCGCCACCGAGTCGATCATGCGCGGCGCGATCGAGAGCGCGAGTGCGCCCGCGAGGGCGGGCTCGTGGAACCTGCGCGGCGCGAGCTTCAGGACCCGGAACGGATCGGTCACGGAGTTGAACGTGCCGAACAGAGCCAGCATCGCGGCGAGCCTCGCCCCTTCGAGCGCCGCGGCCGCGACGGCGCCGGGAGAGACGGGCCCGAAGACAACGAGCGCGGTCCGGGTCACGATCGCGACGGCGCCGAAGGCGAGGAACATCCGGAACGCCCGCTCGTGGCCGCCGGCCCTGTGCCGCGCGGCGTGGACGGCGAACGCGACCGCCACCAGACAGACCAGATAGAAGGGATTGGTCGTCGAGATGGCGACGGCGCCCGCACACAACACCCACACGATCCACGCGCCCTGGTGCATCAGCGGGGTCCCGGACGCCTCCGGCGCGCCGCACGGACCCCCATCAGCGCGAGGCCCGAGGCCGCCGCGATCGCCACCCAGCCGGCCGGCGGTGGTCCGCGCCGCGGCTCCTGGGCCGGAGCGATCGCCAGCGCGGGCGCGGCCGCGCTGACGGGCGTCTCTGCGCCCGGGGAGGCCGCCGCGATCGGGCCCGCGGCCCTCCCGGCTCGTGCCCCGCGACGCGTCCCGGTGGGCACGTCTCGGCCGGACGCGGGAGATGCGCCGGTCGGCGACGGCTCGCGTCGCGATGGACCCGGTTCGGGCTTGGTCGCCCCCGACGCGCCCTTATCGCCGGCGTCGCCGGCGTCGCCGTCGCCGGCGGAGCGCCCCGACGACTCCGGTGACGGCTCGGCGGACGGCTTCGGGTCCGTGACGGCGCACACCGATGCGAACGCCATTGTCGGCGGGCGTGGATGGGTGCTCCCGTCGTTGCCCGAGCCCCACGACCAGCCCTCGACGTCGCCGTCTTCGACCACGGTCGATCCGGCCCCCGAGCCCGACCACGGCCACCCTCCCCCGCCGTCGCCGCGCCAGTAGCCCCAGAAGTCCGGGTACTCGGCGAAGCAATCGCCGTCGTCGGTGCCCACGCCGGCGAGACGGCACACGGCTGCTCCTCCGTGTCCGAAGCGGTAGTCGAGCCCGTGCTGCGCGCCGGCGAGCTCGATCAGACGAAGGCCCGAGACGCGCGTCCGGTCGAGCTCGACGCAGAGCCTGTGCACGCCCGCGCCGGTGTCCACCACGAGCGCGGCGCGCGAGCCCGTCGATGCGGCGCACGCCCGGCCCGGGACGCCGGCGACCGGAAGGAGCACCCCGGCGAGGAGGGCCGGCGCGAGGAGGGCCGCGCGCCGGTTCATCCGGCCGGCCCGTCCATCAGCACGGCTTGCGGCGCGGCAGCCTGCCGTCGACGTCGGTGGGCGCTATGGGCAGCGGCCGCAGCAGGAAGCCCCGCACGGCGTCGATACTGGCTCCGGCATCGGGAGGCGTCCGCGTCAGCACGCCGTCGCCGTCGGCGTCCTCCCATGTGAACGCGACCGCCCCTGCCCGCCTGCCGCACAACCGGTACTGCAGCGCGCCCAGCGCTTTGCGGCCCCCCGTCGGGACGTCCCGCCCCGCCGCGGCGTATGCCTCGAGCACGAGCGAGGTCGAGTTGGCGTCGCTCACGTAGCAGAAGGAATCCGGCCCGGGCGGGGTCTCGGCGGTGCACTTGAGCAGCGGGTCGTACACCCAGCCCTTCTTGTAGGCACGGTCGCGCGCGGTCGCGAAGAAGGAGAACGCATCGAACGAGGGAGCAGCCGCGGTCGGTTCCACCGTGAGCGCCTGCACCGCATAGCTGGTGGTGTTCGTATCGGAGGTAAAGAAGTCCTCGGTCCCGGGGCGCCTGTCCTTGCAGTGCTCGTCGTCATTCTCCGACGAGTAAGGAGCGTCGTACTGCCACCCCCCATCGGGGCACTGCGCCGCGACCAGCCAACCGGATGGGTCGCTCGGCACGATCTCGCCGGCGGCGGAGAGGGCCAGGATCGCGAGCGCGTGCTCGATCACCGGCGTCGTCGCGCCGTACCGCCCGTTCGACTGCCGGGTGGCCGCGATCTCGGCGACGAAGTCGTGACCGGCGAACGCGCGCGGGTCCTTTCCGGCGGCAACCAGTGCGAGGACGAGCTTGGCCTTGAGGCCGACGGTCGTCGCGTCGAAGTGATGCAGCTTGAGGTAGCGGATCGCATCGCGGACCTGCTCGGCCCCGCGCTCGACCGCGACCCAGGACAGCACCGCATCGGCGGTCGACCCGATCTTCGAGAACCCGGGCACCGCGCCGCCGTCGTGTTGCCGGCGCGCCAGGTAGCTTGCCGCGGCCCGAGCCCGTTCGGTCGTGGTGGGCGCGGCGACGGCGGGGATCGACCCTGCCAGCACACACAGCGCCGCGAGCGCGCAGAGCGCGGCGCGCCGGACCCTCCGATAGGTGACCATCGCTGCTCCTCTCCCCCGGTCCGCGCCGGGAACCTGAACGGCCTCCGAAAGGGCCGCCGAGAGGAGTCGTTCCCGCCGGCTCGGTCCCTTTGCCTCGAAGGTTCGAGCCACGCGCCGTGAGAGTGCTCTGGCTCGTCCGCCGCGGCGGACCTACAGTTGCGGGACAGCGCCGGAGTCTGACCGGCTTCCCCCTGCACGGTGCGCGATGGTGCGCCGCGACTCTATCGCCCCGGATCGAGCGGCAGGGGTCAGGGACGGAGGTAGCCGTCGCGGGCGAACCGCGCGCCGCGCCCGTCCTCTCCCAGGCGGAACGCCACCCAGAACCACACCAGGACGGCGGCCCCCAGGACCTCGCCGGCCCACGTCGTGAGGTGGGCGAGCGGATGCACGACCAGATCCCACGAGTACGGCTCGCCCGGGAGCATCGAGAAACCGGAGCCGAAGGCGGGCCAGAAGAAGGTCTGGGGCGCGGTCCACATGCCGTCGCCGACGAGGTGCATCAGCCATCCGACCGCGAGGCCGAACACGCGCAGCCTCGTCTCGCCTCGCAGCGCGGCGACGATCACCACCGTCACCACGACGAGCGCGGCGAGCGAGTGAGCCGGCCCGCGCCACGTCGGGCCTTCGATGCGGAACGCCGCGAGCGACGCGTCGACGAGGTCGGGAGCGACCGCGCCTGCCAGGATGAACCGGTAGTCGATCCGCCTGCGCCCGAGAGTGACGTACACGAGCGCCGCGGCGGTCCCCATGTGCCACAGGATCACCGAGGGTCGAACATGCTCCGCTGCTCCACCTTCTCCACCAGAAGGTCGCTTCCACCGGCGGCGGCATCCATCGCCTCGTTGGCGAGCTCGTCGGCTTCGGCGTTCAACGAGCGCGGGACGTGCTCGATGACCGCTGCCGGGAACCGCCCGAGCAGTGCCTTGGCCTTGACCGCCAGGGGCCGCAGGTGCTCGGTCTTGATCTTCCATTCGCCCTGCACCTGGTGCACGACGAGCTCGGAGTCGACGAAGACCTCCAGGTCCGTGACGCCTCGCTCGAGCGCGGCCTCGAGGCCGGCGATCAAGGCCGAGTACTCGGCGACGTTGTTGGTCGACTCCCCCAGGCTGCGCGCCAGCCGGTAGATCAGCACGTCGTCCTCGCCGAGGAGCACCACCCCTATACCGGCGGGCCCCGGGTTGCCCCGCGCCCCACCATCGGTGAACAACCGAGCTTTCATCGCATGCCTTATCTCACACCACTACCAGGATGCGCCGGCAGTTGTCGCACCGCTGGAGGCCCCGCTCGGAGCGGAGACGCTCGACCTCCTTGGCCGGCAGCTTCGTGTGGCATCCCTGGCACGTGGAGCCTTGGAGCGCGGCCGCACCGACGCCATGCTTGGTCTGTCGCAGCTGATCGTAGAGTGCGAGAAGCTCGGCCGGGAAGCCCGCCTCGAGCAGCGCGGCGCGCGCCCTACCCCGCTCGGCCAGCTCCGCGTCGATCTCTCCGGTGAGCTTTGCCACCGCCGCCCGCAACGTCTCGCCCTCGTCGGTGAAGGTCTGTCTCTCCGCGGTAAGCGATCCCACCGTCTCGCCCGCCTGGTCCCGGTGCACCATCACCTCGAGCAACCCATCCTCGAGCGTGGCTCGTTGCCGCTTGAGCATCTCGACCTCGGCCTGCAGCGCGCCCAGCTCCTTCGGGTTCGAGACCGCCCCGGAGAAGAGCCGCTGCTCCTCACGCGCCAGCTTCTGCTCCGCCAGACCGATCTCTCCTTCGAGGCGCGCCTGCTCGCGGGAGATCTCCTCGTACTGTTTCGTCGCGATCTCGAGATCGGCGGCGAGCTCCGCGAGATGATCGCTCACCTCCTGCAACCGAGCCGCTTCCGGGAGAGAGGTTCGCCGGTCCTCCAAGCGCGCGATGGCGGTGTCTTCTGCCTGTAGCTCGAGGAGTCGACCGAGGAGCGCGTCGTCGAGCTGCATCGCCATCACGGCGAGATTATCAGTCGGCAACCCGGCCCTTAGGCTGCCGCCCCATGGAACTGTGGCCGGGGCGTCCCACCATCGAGCTGCCCTCCGGCGCATGGCGCAACGTGCTGACCGGCGAGTCCGTGCGGTCCGGCTCCGTATCGCTCGACGACCTCCTCGGCCGCTTCCCGGTGGCCCTGCTCGAGCGAACCCGGTGAACGGAGAGCTGACGGTATGGGCGCCACACGCCGCGCGCGTCGACGTGCAGCTCGCCGGGCGCGTCGCCATGGACAGCCGCGGCGACGGATGGTTCCGGGCCCCTGCTCCCCCGCCGGGGACCGACTACGGGTTCGTCGTGGACGGCGGCGACCCGCGTCCCGACCCGCGCTCACCGTGGCAACCGCATGGGGTCCACGGGCCGGGCCGCACGGTCGATCACGCCGCGTTCGGATGGACCGACGCGCGCTGGCGAGGGACGGGGTTGGCCGGCGCCGTGTTCTACGAGCTCCACGTGGGCACGTTCACGCCCGAGGGCACGTTCGACGGCGCCATCGCGAGACTCCCCCACCTCGTCGACCTCGGCGTCACGATCGTGGAGCTGATGCCGGTAGCGCACTTCCCCGGCGGCCGCGGCTGGGGCTACGACGGCGTCGACCTGTATGCCCCCCACCACGACTACGCAGGACCCGACGGTCTCAAGCGCTTTGTCGACGCGTGCCACTCCCACGGGCTGGCCGTGGTGCTGGACGTCGTGTACAACCACCTCGGGCCGTCGGGGAACTACCTCGATACCTACGGGCCTTACTTCACCGACCGATACGTCACGCCGTGGGGACGGGCGGTCAACCTCGACGGCCGGGGGAGCGATCAGGTGCGGGCGTTCATCATCGACAACGCCCTGATGTGGCTGGCCGACTATCACTGCGACGGCCTCCGACTCGACGCGGTGCATGCGATCGTGGACACGTCCGCGGTGCACATCCTGGAAGAGCTCGCGGGACAGGTCGGCGAGCTTGCCGAGCGATCGAACCGCCGTCTGCTCCTCATCGCGGAGAGCGACCTGAACGACCCGCGCGTCGTGCGGGCTCCGGAGTTGGGGGGATACGGGATGGATGCGCAGTGGAGCGACGACTTCCACCATGCCATGCACGCAGCATTGACGGGCGAGCGGTCTGGTTACTACGACGACTTCGGCTCGATCTCGTGCATCGCCAAAGCGCTACGAGAGGCCTTCGTATACGACGGGATCCACTCCCAGTACCGCGATCGGCGACACGGCCGCCCTGCCGGAGAGATCTCGGGAACCAGGTTCCTCGGGTACCTCCAGACGCACGATCAGGTGGGCAACCGCGCCCGCGGCGAACGCTCGAGCGCGTTGATGAGCACCGGAGCGCTGAAGATCGGCGCCGCTCTCGTCCTGACGTCCCCGTTCACTCCGATGCTCTTCCAGGGAGAGGAGTGGGGAGCGACCACCCCATTCTTGTATTTCACCGATCACGACGACCCCGATCTCGCGCGCGCGGTCAGCGAGGGGCGGAAGCGAGAGTTCGCGGCGTTCGGATGGCGCCCCGAGGAGGTCCCCGATCCCCAGGACCAGACATCCTTCGAACGCTCGAAGCTCGACTGGTCCGAGCCGGAGCGCGCGCCGCACGACGACCTGCTGGCGTGGCACAAGAGCTTGATCGACCTGCGACGCGCCGAGCCGGCGCTGGCCGACGGACGCCGCGATCTCGTGCGAACGAGCTTCGACGAGGACCGCCGCTGGCTGATGGTGGAGCGAGACCCGATCACGGTCGCGTGCAACCTCGCGCAGGCGCCGAGCGCGCTACCGGTTGCCCCGGCCAGACGGAGGTGTCTCGTCCTCACCTCCGGCGCGCCGCCCGTTCAGGGCGCCGGGGCCGACACCGTGACCCTCGAACCCGAGAGCGTCACGATCTGGTCGACGTGACCTCCCCTCCCCGCCTCCCCCGGACGCGGGGAGGGGAACGAAGGCTCCACTGGAGCGGTTGAACCGCCCGTGGACACGGACGGAGGGAGCTTCGAGGACCTCGTGGCCGAGGCGCTCGACTCGCTCCCGGAGGAGATCGCCGCGGCGATGCAGAACGTCGAGGTCGTCGTCGAAGACGACCCGCCGAGGGAGATGCTGGTCACGCTCGAGCCGGGGACGTCGCTCCTGGGGCTCTATCACGGGGTGCCTCTGACCGAGCGGGGCGTCAGCTACGACGGGATGCTGCCGGACAAGATCTCGATCTACCGCCGGCCGATCCTCCGCTCCGCCCGCACGGCGGAGAAGATCAAGGAGCAGGTGCGCCGTACGGTGATCCACGAGATCGCCCACCACTTCGGGATCGACGACGACCGCCTCGACGAGCTCGGCTGGAGCTAGGGCGCCTCCGAGCTAGGCGCGCTAGCGGTCGGCCCAGACCACGAGGCCGAGGTCCAGCGCGTTCGTCAGGTCCGGGTGCGACGGCACGACACGCACCGCGAAGCCGTAGAGACCGGGCGACTCGGAGGTGAACGTGCCACGGTACGTGCAGGAGCCGTCGACAACCGACGCCGCGGTCATGTCACGCACG
>JBHENN010000088.1:0-28714 GCA_046262015.1 Actinomycetota bacterium
GCGGTCAGTAGGAGGATCTTGACCCGGGTGTCGAGGCCTTTGCGGCGCAGGTCGCGCAGGACGCTGTAGCCGTCCATCACCGGCATCATGACGTCGAGGATGACGAGGTCGGGCGGATCCGCCTCGACGATCTCTATCGCCTTCCTGCCGTTCTCCGCGGTCGCGACCTGGTGATCCTCCGTCAGCAGCAGCTCGCTGATGAGCTGGCGCATCTCGGGCGCGTCGTCCACGACGAGGATCCGAGCCATCTTCCCTCCCTAGCGATCGAGAGGGAAGGGTATCCCGGAGCGCAGAGCCTGCCCCACCTCGTGGCTCACGCTAGCCTGCGACCCGTGCCGCCGACGCTGCCCGACCCCGAACTGCAGAGATGGTTCGAGCGCAGGACGTTCCCCCGCAGCGCGCGGTCGACGTCCCAGCTCGCGGATCTCAAGCGCGCCGCCGGCGTGTCGGTGAGCCTGTGCCTTCCAGCACTGAACGAGCGCGCCACCGTGGGCAGCATCTGCCGGTCCATCCGCACGGACCTGATGGAGCGCACGCCGGTGGTCGACGAGCTGGTGGTCGTGGACTCCGGATCCGACGACGGCACCGCCGAGGAGGCGGCCGCAGCCGGAGCGGTAGTGCACCACGTGGGCGACATCCTCCCCGCCGTACCGAAGAGCGCGATGGGCGGCAAGGGCGAGACCCTGTGGCGGAGTCTCGCGGTGCTCCACGGAGACGTCGTCGTGTGGATGGATTCGGACACGCGGAACTTCACGCCTCGGTTCGTCGTCGACCTGCTAGACCCCCTCCTGACAGACGCATCGATCGGATTCGTGAAGGCGTTCTACGACCGTCCGCTCCAGACGGGCGAGCACGTGCTGGGCACCGGAGGCGCGCGCGTCACGGAGCTGGTTGCGCGGCCCATGCTCCAGCTCTTCTATCCCCAGCTGACGGGTTTCGTGCAGCCCCTGTCCGGAGAATGCGCGGCGCGCCGGGAGTGGCTGCTCGACGTCCCCTTCTCGACCGGCTACGGGGTGGAGATCGGCTTGCTGTTGGACCTGGTGGAGGCCCACGGGCTGGACGCGCTGGCGCAAGCCGATCTCGGCGTGCGCGTGCATCGCAACCAGGACGTGCCGGCACTCGGCAGGATGGCGCACCAGGTCCTGTGCGCGATGCTCGTGCGCTTCGACCGGCTCGGCCGGCTGAAGCTCACCGACGAACCGTCCACCACACTGACCCAGTTCCGTCCGGGTGAGGACGGGCCGGAGAGCACCACCTCGGAGCTCGCCATCACCGACCGTCCGCCGATGGGCCCGTTGCTCGCTTAGTTGTTCGGCGCGCCGGGGCGCGGCTCGTTCCCGCCGGCGCCGCCCTCGGAGGCCGGGGCGTGATCGGAGGCCGGCTCGGGAACCACCGACGGGGCCTTCACCCCGCGCGTCGAAGCGCGGGCATAGGGCGAGACCTCCTCGCCCAGGACGCGCGTCTCCCACAGATGACCGAGCAGCAGCTTGCCCACCGCCACGGCCGGCACACCGAGCAGGACCCCCCAGAAGCCGGCGAGCGTTCCCCCCGCCAGGATCGAGAGCATCACCGTGACGGGGTGGAGGTTGACGGCCCGGCGCATCACGTTCGGGCTGATGAAGTGGTTGTCGATCATCTGGACCGCGAACTCGACGCCCACCGCCCACAGGCCCAGGGTGACGTCCTGGGTGACGGTTCCGACCACGAAGCCGAGGAAGCCACCGATGTAGGGGCCTATCAGCGGGACGAGGTTGAAGAACCCGGCGATCGCCCCGATCACGAGCCAGAACGGGAGCCCGATGAGCTTGAAGCCGAGCGCGGAGAGAGCCCCCACGATCAGCGCGACGAACATCTGGCCCCGGAAGAACCCTCCGATCGCGTCCCCCACCTTCGAACCGAGGTCGGCCGCCTCCTCGCGGTGCAGCGCAGGAACGAGCCCGAGGACGTCCCGCTGGAGGTTGGGGAGATCGATCAGCAGGTACAGGGCCAGCAGCGGTCCGAGGATGAAGATCACGAGGAAGTGGATGAGAGACGTCGCCAGCGACGTCAGCCTGCCCGCTTGCTGGATGACCCGCTCTCGGAAGCCCTTGGTGACCTCGTCGCAGCGCGCCTGGGAGGGCGCATCGACCTCCGCGGCCGTCGTCTCGTCGGCTCCGAGCAAGCAGACGACCTGCGTCGTGTTCACATCGACCCCGAACCTGTCCTCGAGGCCCGTGGCGGTCTCCTCGACGAACCCGATCGCCTCGACCCGCAGCTCCGGGCCCCGGTCGGCGAGCTCGGATACCTGTTGCGAGACGACCGGAACGAGCAGCACCACCAGCAGTGCGATCACTCCGATGACCACGAGGAACGCGATGGCGGCACCGAGTCCGCGCGGGACCCCGCGACGCTCAAGACGCGTGACCAGCGGGTTCAGGAGGTAGATGAACAAGAGGGCGAGCACGAGCGGCGGGAAGATGATGCGGATCTTGAACAACGCCCACGCGGCTATGGCCGCCAGTATCAGGATGCCGATGATCGCCCAGGCCCCTACCCCGGCGCGCCGGAGCCGTTCGCTGGCGGGCAGACGCGGGGGCGCGGGGACGGCCATGGCCTAGAAGTATCCCCCCGGGCCCCACCCCGAAGCAGGCTCTTTTCGCTCTTGTGGTTCCGCGCGCCACAGAGGCGCCCGACCGCTGCTCCTACGATACGGACCCATGCCCCCGGATCCCGAGATCGTCGTTGCGTCCAACCGGGGCCCGGTGTCGTTCGTTGCCTCCGGGGATGGCTTCGAGACGAGACGAGGTGCCGGGGGCCTCGCCGGCGCGCTCGACCCGGTGGTGCGCGGCCTCGGCGGCGGCGCGCTGTGGATCGCCACGGCCACGTCGAGAGCCGATCGAGATGCGGTCGCGGCGGGGGCCCTCGACGGCCTGGCGGGACGGCTCGGGTACCCCGTCGAGCTCCTCGACATCGACGAGGAGGTCTACGACCGTTACTACGACGTCGTCTCCAACCGGATGCTGTGGTTCGCCAACCATTGTCTGTGGGACGAGCTCGGGATAGAGGGTCCCAGAGACGACGAGGTCGGGGCCTTCGACGACGCCTACGAAGCGGTGAACCGCCGGTTCGCGCGGGCGGTGGCGAGCGCTGCCGGGGAGGGGACCCTGGTGCTGTTCCAGGACTACCACCTCGCCACCGCACCGGCTCACCTGCGCCGCCTGCTCCGGACGCGGTCCACACCGGGGCTGGCCGTCTCGCACTTCACTCACTCGTCGTTCTCCGGACCGGAAGGCTTCGCCCCGCTACCCGCGCCGATCCCCCGGCGCATCATCGAAGGGATGCTGGGCGCCGACCTCGTTGGTTTCCACGTCCAGGCGTGGGTGGACAACTTCCTCGACTGCTGCGAGTGGATCGGGGCCGAGGTCGACCGCGAGCGCGGGCGGGTCGGCTTCGAGGGTCGCGACGTATGGGTGCGTGAGTATCCGATCCCGATAGACGCCGGACACCTGCGGGCGCGGGCCGACCGGCCCGAGGCGCGCCGCTGGAGCGACCGCTTCGAGGGCGGGCCGGAAAAGGTGCGGATCGTTCGGGCCGACCGCACCGAACCGTCGAAGAACATCGTGCGCGGCTTCGAGGCCTTCGGGATGCTGCTCGATCGCCGAGCCGACCTGCGAGGGCGCGTCCGGTTCATCGCATGCGTGTACCCCTCGCGCCAGTCGATGCCCGAGTACCGCAGCTACGCCGACGCGATCCGGGCCGTGGTCGACGATGTCAACGCCCGCCACCCCTCGTCGATCGACCTCTTCATCGAAGACGACTTCGACCGCACCCTGGGCGCGCTCCGCGTCTACGACGTGCTGCTCGTGAACCCGCTGATGGACGGCATGAACCTGGTCTCGAAGGAAGGTCCTGCCGTCAACGAGCGATGGGGGGCTCTGGTGCTCTCGCGCGGAGCGGGGTCATACGAGGAGCTGGGCGCGTACGCGGTCGGGATCGAAGATGCACGCGATGTTCAAGCCACGGTACGCGCGCTCGAGAGCGCGGTCGACCTCCCCGATCACGAACGGCGCCGGAGGGCGGTCAGGTTGACCGCGGTGGCCGGAGCCTCGGAACCCCGGGACTGGATCGGCGCCCAGACGGTCGACCTCCGCAGCATCGTCGAGCGCGGCGAGCCGCGCTCGACATCCGAGCCCGCGCGCTAAGGGTCAGTCTAGGAGCGACTCGAGGAAGCGCAGCGCCCCCGATGGCCCGGAGACCACGACGTCGGCGCGCTTCAGCAGAACCGGCGGAGCCTCGTCGGAGTCGACGGCCACGCGCAGCGTGGCGACCCCCTCCTCGGCGAGCTCGTCGAGCGCGTCGAACCCGGGCAGGTCGACGCGGTCGTCCCCCATGAACGCGACCGCACGCAGGCCGAGGGCACGCGCTCGGTCGAGGACCACCGCCGCTTTCGAGAAGTCTGCAGGCGCACGCAGCTCGTATGCGAGGCGGCCCCCCGCTCGATCGAGGCCGTGGCGCTCGCTGAGATCGGCCACGAGGCGGTCGAGTGCGCGGCGCGCGGCGCTCTGGTCGGTCGCCGCGCGGAAGTGCAAGCCGATCATGACGCCCTTGTCCTCGAGGATCACCCCGTCGAGACCGAGCCGCTCGACCTCGGCCGCAGCCTCCCGGTAGACGCGCCGCATCAGTTCCGCGTGCGGTACGGCCGTGTCGGACAGCACGACCGAACCCTCGACCGCCCGCTCGGCTCCATGGACCCCCCAGATCTCGACCGAGGGTCCCAGCCACTCGACGAGCTGCCCGGCGCCCCGCCCGGAAACGATCACGACCGCGCCGAAGCGCCGGCCCAGCCGGTCCAGCACCTCCACGACCCCGTCCAGGGGCCGCGCCTCGTGAGGCAGACGCACTATCTCGGACAGGGTCCCGTCGAAGTCGAGGAACAGCCCGGCCTCGGCCGGCGCTAAGAGGAAGGGCCCGAGCTGGTCTGTCATGAGGAAAGGCTACCCAGCCGCTCTACACTCGAGTGATGATCGTGCGGCGCGCCGCTCTCGTCGCGGTGCTGGCGGTTCTCGCCGCGTGCCGCCCCGACACGGTGGACCTCCGTTACCGATTCCACGACGGAGACGAGCTCTCCTACCGGATCGAAGCGACGGCTAGCGCGCGCTGGGACGTCGGCGTGCAGGGCCGCGGCTCCTACCGGGTCGTCTTCGACGTCCGCGAGACGATCGAGCACGTGGACGACTCGGGCGCCGACGTGTCGGTCGTGATGACTCCGACCCACGTCGAGGAGCATGGCCTGCCCTCACCGGGAGAGCAGCGGCGGGCATTCAGGCTCCGGGTCGGTCCCAACGGCGAGGTCACCGAGGTGCTCGAGGTCGACGGTGTTCCGGCCGCCGCTCTCGACCCGGACGAGCTCGCCCTCATCGGCACCTACCGTCCACCGCTCCCGGTCGAGCCGGTCCGGCTCCACGATCGCTGGCAGGCCCGTCAGCGACTCGACCTCAGCCGTGTCAGCCAGGAGATCGAGACGCTGGGGACGCTGCATTCGCTGCGGCGCGAGGACGGGACTGCCGTGGCGCGCCTCGACTTCACGGGCCGCGGACCGCTGTCGTGGGAGACGAAGCTCGCCCAGGGCAAGGCCCGGCTGGTGGGATCTTCCTCGACCACGGCCGCGGCGCGCTTCGATATCGAGCGCGGCGAGCTGCGTCATGCAACCTCGACGATGAGCGGAGACTTCGCGGTGACGGTGACTCCTGAGGACGGCACGGCCCCGGTAGAAGGCACGCTCCACCTCGTGCTGGAGCTCGCGCTGGAGAAGGTCGAAGGCGCCTCTTAGCGCTCGTCGTCGCCGACCACCACGTGCAGGTCGACCGTCGACGAGAGGTTCTCCGGCTTGGGCGCCGACGTCCATCCGAACCGGCGCGCCAGTGCGGCTGCGGCAGGCTCGGCTTCGGGGAACGACCAGAACACGGTCGTCTCGGGGTACGCCCCTGATGCGCTGTCCACCGCGACCACGTCGAAGCCGAGCCGGGCGAGGCGATCCGCCATCCGGTCGTCGGCCCCGGGGTCACTCGTCGCGTTCAGCACCTGCACGCTGACCCCTTCGGTGATGAGGGCCGGAGGCGCCGAGGGGCTGCGCGCGGGGCTGGCCGAAGCGGACCTCGTGGGCGAGGGCGATGAACTCGGAGAGCTCTCGGGAGTCGGGGTCGGCGACGCGGACGGCGACGGCGTGGTCCGACCGACGACCCGCGCGGGTGACTCGAGGTCGTCGCTGCCGAGCGCGTCGACCGCGACCCACACCGCGGTCCCCGCGATCACGGCCATGATCGCCCACGGCATGAACCACCCCACCACGGAGCGGTAGAAGGGCCACCGGCGATCCGAGGAATGACGGCCCATAGGGCCGGCTTACCGGGGGCCGGGTGAGTACTCGGCGCCCAAGAGGCGCGCCACGCGCTGTCGCTGGCGGTAGGTGCGAAGGCGCTTGAGCCGTTTCACGAGGATGGGGTCGTGGGCCAGCGCTGCGGGTTCCTCGAGCAGGTCGTTCAGGAGTTGGTAATAGCGGGTCGCCGACATCTCGAATCGTTCCTTGATCGCCTGCTCCTTGACCCCGGCGTGCTTCCACCAGGTGCGCTCGAAGTCGAGGATGTCGATGTCCCTCTGTGACAGCTCCTCCATGGGGCCAACGTAACCCCGGGGGCGCGCACCGGCGCGGATTTGGGCTCGCGCCCGGCGGCGTCCCGTGCCGAGGAACAGGCCTAGGGGAACAACCCCCGCGCGAGGTGGGCCTCGGCCACCCGGCCCACGCCGATCCAGTGCGCGGCCTGTCGCATGGTGAGATCCTTCTCCCTAGCGAGGTGGTAGACCTCGGCGAACGAGCGCTCCATGATCACCCGGAGCCGGTCGTTGACCTCGTCCTCGGTCCAGAAGTACGCCTGGATGTCCTGGACCCACTCGAAGTAGGAGACGGTGACGCCTCCCGAGTTCGCCAGGATGTCGGGGACGACGAAGACCCCGCGGTCGGTCAAGATCTTGTCCGCCTCGAACGTCACCGGGCCGTTGGCCGCCTCGCATACGACCTTGGCCTTCACGGCATCGGCGTTCTTCACGGTGACGACGCCCTCGACCGCGGCCGGCACCAACACGTCGCACTCGATCTCGAGCAACTCCGCGTTCGAGATCGAGTCCGCCCCCGGGTAGTGGGCAACGCCCCCGGACTCACGCTTGTGACGATTGATCGCCTCGGGGTCGAGGCCCTTCTCCCGGTAGAGGCCGCCGTCGACATCGGACACCGCAACGACCCGGCACCCCGCGTCGTGAAGCAGCTGAGCCGCGAAGCCACCCACCTTGCCGTAGCCCTGGATCGCGACGCTTACTTCATCGATGCCCACGCCCAGAGCCTTGAGCGTGGAGAAGATCGCGTACATCACGCCGCGCGACGTCGCCCCGCCACGTCCCTTGGACCCACCTATGGCAACGGGCTTGCCCGTCACCACGCCGGGGGCGGAGTAACCCTGGTTCATCGAATAGGTATCCATGATCCAGGACATGATCTCTTCGTTCGTGTTCATGTCGGGCGCGGGGATGTCACGCTCGGGCCCGAGGAAGGGCAGGAGCTCCGAGGCGTACCGGCGCGTCATCCGCTCCAGCTCGCCGCGTGACAGCGTCTTGGGATCCACCGAGATGCCGCCCTTGGCGCCGCCGAACGGGATGTTCGCGACCGCGCACTTCCACGTCATCCACATCGCAAGAGCCTTGACCTCGTCGAGTCCGACCGAGGGGTGGTAACGGATCCCACCCTTGGCCGGCCCGCGCGTGACGTTGTGATGGACGCGGTAGCCCTCGCACACGGTAGTGGTGGCATCGTCCATCCGGAAAGGCACCGAGACGATGAGGCTGCGCTTGGGCGCTCTCAGCATCTGATGTATTCCGGGCGCCAGGCCCATCAGCTCTGCGGCCCCGTCGAGCTGTGCCAGAGCCGTCTCCCACGCCGAGTCCCGGCTCGCATCCGGTAGGGGCGCGCTCACATCGGTGGCCACTGGGATCTCCCGTCGACGACTTCGGGTTCGACGAGCCGGGTGTCGGGATCGAACCGACGACCTAGGCTTTACAAGAGCCTTGCTCTTCCGACTGAGCTAACCCGGCGCTCGAAGCATTGCTCGATCGTCAGCCTATCTTCTCGCCGGGCCCGACCCGCCGGTCCTCAGCGCGCCTTGGCCGTAGCCAGGCGCTCGTCCATCCGCTGCTCGAGCTTGCGCTTGATGCGTTGCAGCGCGTTGTCGACCGACTTCACGTGGCGGCCAAGGAAGGCTGCGATCTCCTGGTACGACTTCCCGTCCATGTAGAGCTGAAGCACCTCGATCTCGAAGGTGGACAGGAGCTTGCTCATCGACGACCTGAGGGACGCGACCTCCTCGGCCGAGATGACGAGCTCGGCAGGGTCCACCGACGAGCGGTCGTCCAGCGTGTGAAGGAGCGGCGACTCGTCGTCGCCCTCGCTCGGAGAGGGCTTGTTCAGAGAGACGTAGGAGTTGAGGGGAATGTGCTTCTGCCGGGTGGCGCTCTTTATCGCGGTGATGATCTGGCGCGTGATGCACAACTCGGCGAACGCGCGGAACGCGGTGTTGTGCTCGCCCTGGAAGTCCCGGATCGCCTTGAAGAGACCGATCATCCCTTCCTGGACGAGGTCCTCTTTGTCTGCACCCGCGAGGAAGTAGGTACGCGCCTTCGATCGAGCGTAGTGCCGGTAGCGGTGGAGGAGGGTCGCGATGGCCTTGTCGTCCCCCAGTCGAGCCCACTCGACCAACTCCTCGTCGAGGGGTGCGACCGCGGACTCGTTAGCCATGCTGGAGGTTCCTCCTGACGCCGGCGCGCTCGTCCCGGGTCTGGGGACAGAGCTAGAGAGTAACGGACGGCCGCCGCCGACGGGCGACCTCGAACATCGCGATCGCGCCGGCCACCGCGACGTTGAGCGATCCGATCCGTCCTCGATGCGGTATACGGGCGATATCGTCGCAGCGATCTCGTATCGATGAAGAGATCCCCCGGCCCTCCGACCCCAGCACGAGGCCCACCGGCGGCTCGGTCAGGCGGGACGCCCAGATGTCGTGCTCTGCCTTCTCGTCCAGCCCGAGGATCCACAGCCCACGGGCCCGGGCGGCCTCGATCGCATTGCCGAGGCTGCTTACGCGCGCCACCGGGACGAGCTCGGCAGCCCCGGCGGAGACCCGGCGCACGGCCGGCGTCACACCCGCGGCGCGGTGCGTGGGGATGACCACCCCGTCGAAGCCCGCGCCCTCGGCGCTGCGGAGCAGCGACCCCAGGTTCTGGGGATCGGTCACACCGTCGAGGAACAGCAGTGTCGGATCGGAGCCCGCCAGGAGGTCGTCGAGGGACGAGTAGCGGTAGCGACCGACGAGCGCGGCGACGCCCTGATGGTTGGCCCCCGCCGCGATCCGATCGACCTCTTGTCGGGGCACGCTGCGCACCGGCACGCCGCGCTCCCCGGCGCGCCGGCGGATCTCGCCCAGCACCCCCGACGGAGCCAGTCCCTGCGCGATCAGCACCCGCTCGGGGCTCCGGCCGGAGCGCAGCAGCTCGAGGACCGGCCTGCGACCGATCAGGATGCCCTGGTCCGGGGTCGAGTCCGGGGGCAGGTCCGGGCGCCGCGAGCGCGCCCGCGGGGGGCGGCGGTCCCCGCGGTCCTTACCCGCGCCTGCCCCCGATCCGCCAGCGCGCTCCGGCCGGCGTGTCCTCGACGATCACACCTATATCCGTCAGCCGGCTCCGGATGTCATCGGCGCGGTCGAACGCGCGCTCGTCGCGCGCCGAGGCACGCAGCTCCAAGAGGTACTCGATCAATGAGGCGGTGAGCTCGTCGGAGCCGGACGCACCGTCGAAGTGGAACCCGAGGACCCTCGTGAGCTCGAGGAACGCGCCCGTCAGCTCGACGAGAGCAGAACGATCCTCCGTGGCGCCGCGCTGGGTCTCATCGAGATGCTTGTTGGCCGCTCCCACCAGCTCGTGCACGACGGCGAACGCCCCCGAGGAGTTGAAGTCGTCGTCCAGCTCGGCGATGAACCGCTCCACGTAGCCGCTGGGTGGCTCCGACGAGCCGTCTGCCTCGGCGCGCACGGGATGCTCCGGAGGTGCCGGCATGTCCTCGCCGAGCGCGTGGCGCGCCGCCCCGAGGAAGGTCGCCCATCGCCCGTACGATTGCGCGGCATCCTCCAGGGCGCCCTCGGAGAAGATGCTCTGGCTGCCGTAGGACGCGGACAGGGCCCAGTAGCGGACCGCCTCGGGCGCGTAACGCTCGATCGCGTCGCGCGCCAGGACGACGTTGCCGAGTGACTTCGACATCTTCTCGGCTTCCATCAGCACGTGGGCGGAGTGGATCCAGTGCCGCACGAAGGGACCTTCTCCCGTCAGTCCCTCGGCCTGTGCGATCTCGTTCTCGTGGTGAGGGAACACGAGGTCGACGCCGCCCCCGTGGATGTCGAACCCCATGCCGAGATACCTGGTGGACATCACCGAGCATTCGATGTGCCAGCCCGGGCGGCCCGGCCCCCACGGCGACTCCCACGCGGGCTCGCCTTCCTTGGCCGCCTTCCACAACGAGAAGTCGAGGGGGTGGCGCTTGCTCTCGTGGGGCTCGACCCGCTCACCCGCGCGCATGTCTTCGAGGGAACGGCCGGACAGCTTCCCGTACCCCTCGAACCTTTCGACCGCGAACCACACGTTGCCCGCAGCCTCGTATGCGAGCCCCTTGTCGACGAGGCCGGCGATCGCATCGATCATGCCGTCGATGTGGACGGTCGCGCGGCACAGGATGTCGGGAGGAGCGGTCCCGAGCGCGGCCATGTCACGCTCGAAGGCGGCCTCGTACTTCTTGGTGATCGCATCCGTAGGGAGGCTCTCGATCTTGGATCGCTCGATGATGCGATCGTCGACGTCGGTGTAGTTCATCACGTAGGTGACCTCGTAGCCGCGATAGCCGAGATAACGCCGCATGAAGTCGAACCACACGAACGTCCGGGCGTTCCCTATGTGGATGTAGTTGTAGACCGTCGGTCCGCACACGTACATCGACACGGCACCGTCGCGGCGCGGATCGAGGGTGACGACCCGTTTGCTCAAGGAGTCGTGGAACCGGATCGGCATGCGGCAACCCTAAAGGTCGTCGACCGCCGCCACCGCGAACACCGCGATGCCTTCACCACGACCGATCGATCCCAGCCGGTCGGTCGTCGTGGCCTTGATCGAGACCAGATCTTGACCTATCCCGAGAGAGCGCGCGATCGAGGCGATCATCTCGACACGATGCGAGCTGATGCGGATGTCCTGAGCGACCACCGTAGCGTCGACATCGACGACGGCGCGACGGGCATCGCCGAGCAAGCGCGCCGTCTCTGCGAGGATCTCTGCGCCGGACGCGTCGCGCCACCGGTCGGTCGCCGGGAAGTGGGTGCCGAGGTCACCCAGCCGGGCCGCGCCGAGCAACGCGTCGGCGATCGCATGGCTGAGCACGTCGCCGTCGGAGTGGCCGGCCAATCCGAGATCGCCGGGCAGGGTCACCGCGCCGAGGACCAACGGACGTCCCGGTTCGAACGCGTGAACGTCGAAGCCGAGCCCGACGCGCATCAGCGGCCCGCTCCCATCAACCATCCCACCAGCGCCATGTCCTCCGGGTGTGTGACCTTCACGTTCCTGCGCTCGCCGTCGACGATGGCCACGCCGGCGCCGAGGTAGCGCTCGATGAGCTGGGCGTCGTCGGTCGCCAAGAACCCTTTCGCCGCGGCGCGCCGATGTGCCTCGCGCAGAGGCTCGACCCGGAACGCTTGAGGCGTCTGGGCGAGCAGCAGACGGTCGCGATCCACGGTGGCATCGATGACCGTCACGTCCCCCACGGCGTCGGGGCAGACGGACTTGACCGTCTCATCGACGGGGACGGCGGGGATCGCCCCGACCACCTGCGACGCGTCGAGCGCCGCGACCACCTTCCGCACCAGGTCCGCCGAGGCCAGCGGCCGAGCCGCATCGTGCACGACCACGACGTCGGTGGTCACGGCCTCGAGAGCGGCGGCCACCGAGGCCTGTCGGTGGGGACCCCCGGCCACGAACCGCACCCGGTCGTCGGACGCGGCCAGGCTCGGCGCCCGTTCGAGCAGAGCTTCGGGTACGGCGACGATCACGGGGGTGCAACCCGCGTCCAGGAGCGCCGCGAGCGACCACTGGAACAGTGGACGTCCGGCGACCTCCCGGAACTGCTTGGGGAGACCTGCGCCGCCAGCCGCCCGGTCACCCGATCCGGCGGCAGCAAGGATCCCGGCGCACGAGGCGGGGGATCGGGGAGCTGCCCGCGGGGATGCCGCGTCCGCTATCCGAGAACCTCGTCCAGGAGGGTCTCGGCTTCGGCTTCGTTGCAGTCCTTCGAGAAGGTGAGCTCCGACACGAGGATCTGGCGGGCTTTCGTAAGCATCCGCTTCTCGCCCGCGGAGAGGCCCTTCTCCTTGTCGCGTTGGTGGAGGCTCCGCACGACCTCGGCCACCTGGTAGATGTCGCCCGATCGCAGCTTCTCGACGTTCGCCTTGAACCGGCGCGACCAGTTCGTGGTGTTCGTAGTCGGCTCCTGCTTCTTGAGGACCTTGAATACCTTGGGGACCTCCTTGGCGGGAGTGACCTCGCGGAGACCCACCTCGCCGGTGGAATCCGTCGGCACCATCAGCGTCAGCTCGCCGTAGGCGAGCTTGAGGATGAAGTATTCGCGGGTCTCTCCGAAGAGCTCTTTCTGCTCCATGCTCTCGATGACCGCCGCGCCGTGGTGCGGATAGACCACCTTGTCGCCCACACGGAAGCTCACTTCCGGCTACCTCCTAAGTTGTGCAACGCAAGCGCGTGAGGCGCCCGACGAGGAAGGAGGCCCGGGGCGGCCTCTCGCTAGCCGAGGATAACATGCGGCTCTTCCCGGCCCCTGTCGACCGGGGGCATCGACGACCCGCCGCGCGCGGCTTCGAAGGCGGCGCGCAGGTCGGTAACGACCTCTGCGTGCAGCCCGCGCGGCACGCGCGCGTCACCTGCAGGCATGAGGGCGCGGCGGAAGCCGAGCCGGAGCGCCTCGGACAACCGCCGGTCGATGCCCGGAACCCGCCGCACCTCCCCGCCGAGACCGACCTCGCCTATCGCTACCAGCGCGGGATCGAGCGGTGTGCCCGAGGCTGCAGACCACAGCGCGAGACACAGCGCGAGGTCGCCTGCCGGCTCCCGCACCACCGAACCACCCGACGCGGCTACGAAGACGTCGCGCCCGTGGAGGCGGATCTCGGCGCGGTCCGACAGCACGGCGGCGAGAAGGGCGAGCCGCTTGCCGTCCACACCGAGTGCGGTCCGCCGAAGCTGCGCGCTCTCCGACCGCGTCACGAGCGCCTGGATCTCGAACAACACGGGGCGGGTCCCCTCGAGAGCGGGGAACACCGCCGACCCGGGCACGCCCACGCGGCGGTCGGCGAGGAAGAGCGCGGACGGGTCGGCGACCGGCTGTAGCCCGCGCTCGTCCATCACGAACACCCCGGTCTCCTCGCACGAGCCGAACCGGTTCTTGGACGCGCGCAGCAACCGGAGCGCGCCGGAGCGCTCGCCTTCGAGCGACAGCACGGCATCGACCATGTGCTCGAGCGTCTTCGGCCCGGCGACCGCGCCTTCCTTCGTGACGTGTCCGACGAGGACGAGCGCGACGCCCGACCCCTTCCCGAACCGCAACAAC
The DNA here is from genome assembly GCA_046262015.1 of Actinomycetota bacterium. Classification (GTDB taxonomy): domain Bacteria; phylum Actinomycetota; class CADDZG01; order CADDZG01; family WHSQ01; genus JBHENN01. The sequence goes on from JBHENN010000088.1 coordinate 13,733, forward strand.
CGCCCTGCCGACTCCCGCACCTGGGTGACCGACCCGGGGAGCTGGTCGAGCGCGGCCACGGTCAAAGTCTGGACCGAGTCGACGACGAGGACGTCTGGTTGCTCGGCCTGCGCGGCCGCCACGATCGCGTCGACCTCGGTCCCGGCGGCGACTCGGGTGGATGCGAGATCGAGACCGAGCCGCGCGCCGCGCAGCGCGACCTGCTTGAGCGATTCCTCGCCGCTGACCAGCAGGGCAGTCTTACCCGACCGGGTCAGGGCGTCGATCATCTGCAGGATCAGGGTCGACTTGCCGATGCCCGGTTCCCCGGCGAGGAGGACCGTCTCGCCCAACACGAGGCCGCCTCCGAGGACGCGATCGAGCTCTGGCATGGTCGTGGGGATGCGATCGACCTCGCCGTCGCCGGTCGCCGCGAGAGAGGTGACCGCGAGGGCGTCGTGTGCGCCGGCGGCGGTCGCGCTGCTCCACGCGCCGCACTCCGGGCAGCGCCCGAACCAGCGATGCGCCTGATAGCCGCACGAGCCACACGAGGTCATGCGTTCAGGCTAGGAGAAGGGTGCGACACGAACCCGCGGACACCGCCGGCGAAGAGCTTCCCGATGGATCCACGAACCTCAAGCTTCGGCCGGCCCATCCCCGTCGTCGCCGACCCCAGCGCCGGCCAACTCGACCGGCGGGTGGTCGGGTGTACGCCCGGCCCTCTTGAAGACGATCTCGTCCTCGCCCGTCTCGTCGTTGGGAGCGACGTCCACGATGATCGTCTCGCCCGCCTCGAACTCCTTCCACAGGATCTTCTCGGACAGGGGATCCTCGATCAGCCGTTGGATCGCCCGACGCAGAGGCCGCGCTCCGAGAGCGGTGTCGTAGCCCTTGGCGACGAGGAGGTCCTTGGCCGGGTCGGTCAGCTCGATCGCGACGTCCTGGTTGTCGAGCTGCTCGGACACCCGGCGCATCAATAGGTCGACGATCGACTTGACCTCGGGCTTGGACAGCTCGTGGAAGACGATGACCTCGTCGACGCGGTTCAGGAACTCGGGCCGGAAGTGGCGCTTGAGGTCTTCGGTCACGCGCTCTTTCATCCGCTCGTAGGTCAGCTCGGCTCCCGCTTGTCCGAAGCCCATCGCCGGCTTGCGGAGGTCCTGCGTCCCCAGGTTCGACGTCATGATGATGACGGTGTTCTTGAAGTCGACCGTCTTGCCCTGAGCGTCCGTGAGCCGGCCGTCCTCGAGGATCTGCAGCAGCGTGTTGAACACGTCCGGATGCGCCTTCTCGATCTCGTCGAGCAACACGACCGAGTACGGGCGCCGGCGCACCGCTTCGGTGAGCTGGCCGCCCTCTTCGTAACCGACGTAGCCCGGCGGCGAGCCGACCAAGCGGCTCACGGTGTGCTTCTCCATGTACTCGGACATATCGAGCTGGATCAGCGCGTCCTCGTCGCCGAACATGAAGTCGGCGAGGGTCTTGGCCGTCTCGGTCTTGCCCACGCCCGAGGGCCCGAGGAAGATGAACGAGCCGGCGGGCCGCTTGGGATCCTTCAGGCCGGCACGGGTCCTGCGGATCGAGCGTGAGACCGCGCCGATGGCGTCGTTCTGCCCGACGATCCGCTTGTGCAGCTCTTCTTCCATCCGAAGCAGCTTGGCGGTCTCTTCTTCGGTGAGAGAGGTCACCGGGATGCCGGTCCACGACGACAGGACCTCGGCGATCTCCTCCTCGTTGACCTCGGCGAGGGCCTGGTCCTCACTGCGCCAATCGGTCTCCTTCTCGCTGCGTTCGGCGAGCAAGCGCTTCTCGTCGTCGCGGAAGCCCGCGGCTCGCTCGAAGTCTTGCGCCTCGATCGCCTGCTCCTTCTGGCTGCGGACGAGGGCGATGCTCTCTTCGAGCTCACGGTGGTCCGGCGTCACCGTCATCCTGCGGATCCTCAGACGCGACCCGGCCTCGTCGATCAGGTCGATGGCCTTGTCGGGAAGGAAACGGTCGCTTATGTAGCGGTGGGCGAGGTTGGCCGCGGCCACCAAGCCCTGGTCGGTGATCTGCACGCGGTGGTGCGCCTCGTAGCGGTCGCGCAGGCCCTTGAGGATGTCGATCGTGTGCGCGACCGACGGCTCCGGGACCTTGATCGGCTGGAACCTGCGCTCGAGCGCGGCGTCCTTCTCGAGGTGCTTGCGGTACTCGTCGAGAGTGGTCGCGCCGATCGTCTGCAGCTCGCCGCGCGCCAACATGGGCTTGAGGATGCTCGCCGCGTCGATCGCGCCCTCGGCCGCGCCGGCGCCGACCAGGGTGTGCAGCTCGTCGATGAACAAGATGATGTCGCCGCGGGTCTTGATCTCCTTGAGGACCTTCTTGAGGCGCTCCTCGAAGTCCCCGCGGTATCGGGAGCCCGCCACGAGCGCCCCGAGGTCGAGGGTGTACAGCTGCTTGCCCGTGATCGTCTCGGGGACCTCGCCCCTGACGATCGCCTGGGCGAGACCCTCGACTATCGCGGTCTTGCCGACGCCGGGCTCGCCGATGAGCACCGGGTTGTTCTTGGTCCGGCGGGACAGGACCTGCATCACCCGCTCGATCTCCTTCTCGCGCCCGATCACGGGATCGAGCTTGTTCTCGCGGGCGAGCTGGGTCAGGTTCCGGCCGAACTGGTCGAGCACGAGCGAGCCCTGAGCGGCCTCGCCGGCCGGCGCGCCGGCCGCTTCCTTGCCGCCGCTGTAGCCGGACAGGAGCTGGATCACCTGCTGGCGCACCCGCCCGAGGTCCGCGCCGAGCTTGACCAGCACCTGCGCGGCGACCCCCTCACCCTCGCGGATCAGGCCCAGCAAGATGTGCTCGGTGCCGATGTAGTTGTGGCCGAGCTGCAACGCCTCTCGGAGCGAGAGCTCGAGGACCTTCTTGGCGCGCGGCGTGAAGGGGATGTGCCCCGACGGAGGTGTCTGGCCCGCTCCGATGATCTCTTCAACCTGCTGACGGACCTTCTCCAGCGAGATCCCCAGCGACTCGAGCGCCTTGGCGGCAACGCCCTCGCCTTCATGGATCAGACCGAGCAGGATGTGCTCGGTTCCGATGTAGTTGTGGTTGAGGAGCCTCGCCTCTTCCTGGGCGAGGACGACCACCCTGCGGGCCCTGTCGGTGAAACGCTCGAACACTGGGCCCTCCTTTGACGGCGTCCGGATGGATCACTGCCCACCCGGCACTGCGATTATACGTTTCGGGTGCGCTAACCCTCGTTCCTTGCAGCTTCTCTTAGAACGTTCGAGGGGCCCGATACGTTCCCCCGCGAGGCCGGTTCATGCGCCCGCCGGGCGGTTTGTGCAGGTCAGTGGATCGGATCGCGCCTCGTGGTGGCCACGCCGAACCGCATCCTCGTGATCCGGGGAGCCGGCCCGTCACGGGGAGGCGCCTTGCGGAACAGGTAGCGCCAGTCCTCCGGTCGGATCGCGGTCCTCTCCCCATCGATCGAGAACCCCCTCGACAACGGCACCCACCCCCACTGTGACGGGAGCCGGTCTCGTTCGCGGACGTCCGCTCTCGCCGCGGGCACGACCCACAGCCCGACCGTGGTCTCGGTGACCGCCGTGTGGTCGTCGGGCCCGAAGGTCACGTCGAGACCGCCGAAGCGCAGGTCGCGGATCCCCTCGACCGTCACGGCGAGATCCACGAGCTCCGCCTCCTCGTCGCCGGCCTCCGGGACCGTCCGCCCGGTAGTGCGCGCCGCCCACCCGATCATGGAGGCGGCTTCGTATGCGCGCCGTTCCCATCCCAGCGCAGGAGCGTCCCACCACGCCGTGAACGCGCGGCGGAACCTGCTAAAGCTCGGGACCGGGAGGTAGTGGGCGCCGCGTGCATAGGTATCCGCCGCGACGGTCCCCGGGGGGGCGCTCCCGGCGCGCGGTGAGAGCGTGAGGTCGGTCCCGACGACCTGCGGACGCCACGCCGAGGTCTTACCGCCGGGCGCGCCGGGCGCGCTGCGCACGCCGCGTGCCTGGCTTCGGGAGCGGTAGCGCGCACCCATGCGGTCAAGGATCGCGAGGACATCCGCGAACACATCGGGGGTACCCTCGACGACCACGGCCTCGACGCGCCGCCGTTCGAGGGTGGCCAGCCGGTCGGCCAGCACCCGCTCGACCTGCGGGCCGTGACGATAGGTGAGCACGCGCGGCGACGACGCGCCGAGCGCGCGCACGGCGGGGCCGAAGGCGCGGCGGACGGTCACGCTCGCCGACGCTTCCGCGAGCACCCCGACCGCGCGGTACCTCCGGTCGCGCACCAGATAGGACGCTATCCGGCGCGCCTGCCACAGCAGCGATGGCGCCATCTGGAACACGTGGGGTGTCAGAGCGCGCGCCCCGTACAGGTCCCCGTAGCACAGGAACGCCGGGATGCCTGCGGCCGCGAGTGCGTCCTCGACCCGCGGCAGCGCGCGGGGGGAGCCCGCGTAGACGATCCCGACGGTCTGGTTCGATGCGGCCAGCTCGCGCACCAGCCGGGCGGCCCGGGCCGGGTCCCCCCGATCGTCGCGCGTGACGAGCTCGAAGGGGGGGCCATCCTGCTCGCCGCGGTTGAGCACGTTGACCGCGACGTCGGCTCCCTCGAAGGCGTCCTCCCCGCGCCACGATCCTGGTCCGCTCATCGACCCGACGAGGCCGATCACCAGGTCGCTGGGGCTGGTCGCGCGCGGTTGGGGGCGGCGGGCCGGGAAGCGTCGGTCCTCGCCGGCCGGCCGGCACGCGAGCACGATCACTGGGACCAAGAGGATGGCGAGCCCACGCCGGCGCAGCATACGGACCGGATACTTCCACGCCCCCGGCGCTAGGTGATCGGCTCGTCCGGCGCGCCGCGCGCGGGCTTGAGCGTCGGGAACAGGATCACCTCGCGGATCGACGCCGCGCCGGTCAGCACCACCAGGAGGCGGTCGACACCGAGGCCGAAGCCGCCCGCCGGCGGCATCCCGTAGGCGAGCGCTTCGAGGAAGTCCTCATCCGCGACCGCCGCCTCCTCGTCGCCCGCGGCCCTGGCCGCGGCCTGCTGCTCGAACCTGAAACGCTGCTCGGCCGGGTCGTTCAGCTCCGAGTACACCGGTGCCACCTCTACCCCTCCGATGACGAGGTCGGCATGCTCCGTGAATCCCCGGATCGTGCGGTGGTCTTTCGCAAGGGGGGACACCTCGGTGGGGAAGCCGGTGATGAAAGTAGGGCGGAGGAGCGATCTCTCGACAACCGTCTCGAACACCTCCGCGAGGATCTTGCCCGCGGACCATGCAGGGTTCACGGACACGCCCAGCTCGGCGGCTCGGATCGCGAGCCCGTCGCGGTCGGCTCCGTCCCACAGGGGTCGCAGATCGGCGCCACTCACCTCGGCGATCGCCTCGAACATCGTCATGCGCCGGAACGGGGGTTCGAGATCGAACCGTTCCCCCTCGGTGACGATCTCGGTCACGTCCAGCGCCCCGGCGATGGCCCTCACCAAGGCCTCGACCAGGGCCATCGTGTCCTCGTAGTCGACGTACGCCTCGTACGCCTCGAGCATCGTGAACTCCGGGTTGTGCCGGGTGGATACGCCCTCGTTGCGGAAGCTGCGATTCAGCTCGTACACCCGCTCGAAACCCCCGATCAGCAGGCGCTTCAGATAGAGCTCCGGCGCGACACGGAGGTAGAGATCGATGTCGAGGGCGTTGTGGTGGGTGACGAACGGGCGGGCGACCGCGCCCCCGGCGACCGGCTGCAGCAAGGGGGTCTCGACCTCGAGGAAACCCCTGTCTTCGAGGAAGCGGCGGATCGCCGCGTTCGCCCGCGCGCGCGCGTGCACGAGCTCCGCCGATCCGGGGTTCACCAGGAGGTCCAGATAGCGCTGCCGGTAACGGGTCTCGACCGCGCTCATCCCGTGCCATTTCTCCGGCATGGGACGAAGGCATGGCGCGAGGACGGTCGTTCGGGCGACCCTGACGGACAGCTCGCCGCGACGCGTCATCACGACCTCGCCCTCGGCCCCGACCACGTCCCCGACGCTCAGCGCGAGGAAACGCTCCATCCCGTCGTCACCGAGGACCGCATGCTGTGCGAACAGCTGGATCCGTCCGGTCGCGTCGACGAGGTCGGCGAAGGCTACCTTCCCGTGCGAGCGCAAGGTCATGATCCGTCCCGCGACCGACGTCTGTGCTCCACTGTCCGAGCCGGCCTCGAGCGCCTCGAAGCGGGTGCGGAGGTGCCCCAGGGCCGCGGTCCGCTGGAACCGATACGGGTAGCTCCCGGGGTCGGGGACGGCGCCCGGCCGCTCGATCACCGTGGCATCTCGCCCAGGTTCCGCTCCGCGATCAAGCGCAGGCCCGTGAGGGTCAGCATGGGGTCGATCTTCTCGATCGACCGGCAATGCTCCGCGATCCGGGAAGCCACGCCGCCGGTGGCGACGACGCTCGCGTCGCCCCCCAGCTCGTCGGTCACGCGCTCGACCAAGCCGTCGACCAGCGCTGCGAACCCGTAGATCAGACCGGAGCGAACGCTGGTCGTGGTGCTCTTCCCGACGGCGACCGGCGGCGCCACCAGCTCGACCTTGCGGATCTGAGCCGTCGACGAGAACAGGGCGGTCGCCGCAATCTCGAGCCCGGGAGCGATGGCCCCTCCGAGGTACTCGCCTCGCGCCGACACCGCGTCGACCGTGATCGCGGTCCCGAAGTCGACGACGACGACCGCGCGGTTGGGGTACAGATCGTGCGCCCCCACCGCGTTCGCGATCCGATCGGCGCCCACCTCGCGGGGATCGTCGGTGAGCACCGCCACGCCGGTCTTGATCCCGGCCTCGACCACGACCGGCGAGAACCCGAAATAGCGCTCGGTCATCGCGCGCAGCTCCTGAGTGGCAGGCGGGACGACCGAGCAGATGGCCACTCCGGTTATCTGACGGGAGAAGGAGAGGTCGGCCTGAGCCAGGAACTGTCCGAACATCAGCGCCAGCTCGTCGGCGGTACGGCGCGGGTCCGTCGACGCGCGCCACTGGTGCTCGAGACGGTCCCGGTCGAAGACACCGAGGTGGGTCTGCGTGTTGCCTACGTCGATCGCCAGTAGCACGGGCCCTCCTCCTCGCCGCTAGCTGTCTACCAGAAGGTTGTCGATCAGCCGGGTGGAGCCGATCCACGCGGCGACGACGAGCAGCGCGGGCGTCCCCCGTCGCGCCGGCTCGAACGTGGCCGGGTCGACGACCCGGGCGTAGTCCACGCGCGCGCCCGGCTCGGTCGCCAGCACCCGGCGCATCTCGACCTCGGCGTCGGCGGGAGACCCTGCGGCACCGAGAGCAGACCCGCCCGCCTGGAGAGCGCGCCACAACACGGTGGCGCGCGACCGCTCGTCGGACGACAGGTACGCGTTCCTGCTGCTGAGGGCAAGTCCGTCCGGAGACCTCACCGTAGGACAGACGACCGTCTCGACCTCGAAGGACAGGTCCGCCGTCATCCTGCGGATCACCGCGATCTGTTGCGCGTCCTTCTGGCCGAAGAACGCGCGGCTGGGCTCGACCAGGTGGAAGAGCTTGGCGACGACGGTCGCGACCCCGTCGAAGTGGCCCGGGCGAGAAGCACCCTCGAGGACGCGTGCGAGCGGGCCGACGGAGACGGTCGTCGTCGCGCCGTCTCGATAGATCTCGTCGACCGAGGGAACGAACGCGACGTCGACCCCTTCGGCCTCGGCGCGTTCGAGGTCGCGTCTCTCGGAACGCGGATAGGTGGCCAGGTCGTCGGCGGGACCGAACTGCAGAGGATTCACGAAGATGCTGAGGACGACGACGTCCGACCCGGCACGGGCGGCGCGCAGCAACGAGAGATGCCCCGCGTGCAGTGCGCCCATGGTCGGCACGAAACCGATCGAGCGCCCGGCGCGCCGGCGCGGGCGGACCGACTCCCTCAGGTCGTGCCCGGTACGAACGAGCTTCATGGGGACCCGACCAGTCCGACGATGCGGGCGTAGGTGCTCTCGTCGATGCGACCCGCGCGCCGCGCGGCGGCCACTACCAGCAAGGTCGCGAGGACATAGGCCCGCCGGTCGTAGGGCCGTCCCTCGAGAGCCGCGAGGTGACGCGCCACGGTCACGGCATCGCCGCGCACCGCGGGGCCGGTGATGGTCCGTGCGCCTCCGCCCCCCTCGAGCGCGTTGGCGAGGGTGCCGGCGAGCAGCGGGCCCAGCACGTCGCCCGGGGCGCCGACCCCGACACCGTCGAGGAGGCTCTCTCCCGCCCCCAGCAGCGCGGCGAGGCCATTGGACGCCATCACCGCGGCCGCATGCCACAGGGGCCGGTCGGGCTCCGCGACCTCGACCGGGGTCCCTGAGAACCCATCCGTGACGAGGTCCCGAGCCCAGCGGTCGGCTCCCGGGGACGCCGTCACCCCCCATGCCGAGCCCGGCAAGCGCCGGATCGCGGTGGCCGCGTCGGGGCAGGCCTGCACCGGGTGGAGGGCCAGGGCGGCGGCCCCCGATGCGACGACCGCTGCGAGCGGCGCCACCCCGAGCGAGCCGGCGAAGTGGACCACCCCGGCCCCGGGCTCGAGGCGCGGGCCGAGCGCCTCGGCGATCCCGGCGACCGCGTGGTCCGGGGCACCGACGAGGACCAGACCGGCGCGCCCGACGATGGGGTCGTGCAGCTCGACCCGTTGGGATCCGAGGGCCGCGGCCCCCCGGCGAGCCGACTCGGCCGACCGGGAGGCGACGCCGACGATCTCGTGCCCTCGGCTGCGCAGCAGATAGGCCGCGGCCGTCCCCACCGCGCCGGCGCCCACGAGCACGACCCGGTAGGGCGCCGGGGGGGCGTCGAAGGTCACACTCGCTCCAGTCCACGAAGGTACCGGTCTCGCCGAAAGGATAGGCGCGCCGGTCCCTCAGAACGGCTCGAGAAGCTCGACCTCCCCTTCCGCCTCGGCGAGGGCGTCCGCGTAGGGGCTGCCCCACGGATCGGCTGCAGCCGGAGCGATCTCGAGCAGAGGAACCAGCGCGAACCGCCGCTGGGTAAGAAGCCGGTGCGGTATCTCGAGGTCGGGCTCGACGATCTTGTCGTCCCCGTACAACAGTATGTCGAGGTCAACGACCCGGGGTCCCCAGTGGATGTCGCTGGGCTCGCGCCCCAGCCTGGCCTCGATGGCCTTGCACGCGTCGAGCAGCGCGCGGGCCTCCAGCGTTGTCTCGGCGCGCACGACGATGTTCACGAACGACCGCTGCGGAGGCCCTCCTACCGGGGTCGTCTCCCACAGGCTCGAGCGCGCCACGACGTCGACCCCGGGCGTCGCGTCGAGCTGGGCCACCGCCCGACGGCAGAAGCTGCCCCGATCGCCCACGTTGGAGCCGATCCCGATGAACGCCTCGGTCATGTCTTCCGCCTTTCGATCCTCACGGCCACGGTCCCCACATCTTGAGGCACCGGGACCGAGGCTTTGGCGACCTCCACAACGACGCTCCGAACGCCCGACATCGCCAGCACCAGAGCGGCCACGTGCTCGGCGAGGTTCTCGAGGAGGCGCACGTTCGCCGCCGCGACCAGCGCGGCCACTTCGTGCACCACCGTGGCGTAGTCGAGGGTCTCGGTGAGGTCGTCGGTGGTGCCCGCGGATCGCAGATCGATCCCGATCTCCAGCTGGACCACGACCTCCTGCAGTGTCGCGCGCTCTTGTTCCGTCGCCCCGATATGGGTGGGGACACGGAGGTCGCGCACCACGATCCGGTCGTTCATCAGCTACCGGCGCGCCAGCAGCGCCTCGGTCATCCGGACCGCACGGACGACCGGCTCCACATCGTGCACGCGCAGGATCCGGGCGCCCCGCGTGACCGACCACGTCATGGTGGCCGCGGTCGCCTCCACCCGCTGGTCCACGGCCAGCCCCAGGACCTCGCCGATGAAGGATTTGCGCGACGTCCCTACGAGGACCGGGTAGCCGAGCGCTGCGATCCGGTCGAGTTCGCGTAGCAGGTCCATGTTCTGAGCCGGCGTCTTGGCGAAGCCGAAGCCGGGGTCGAGCACGATGCCGTCGCGCGGCACGCCGGCTATCTCGAGCTCTGCCGCACGCGCGCTCAGGAACGCGGCGACCTCCGAGACAACGTCCTCGTAGCGAGCGAGAGAACGCATCGTCGCCGGGGTGCCGCGCGAATGCATCACCACGAACGCGGCCCCGGCCTCGGCCGCCAGCGCGTCCATCGCTCCGGTGCCTTCTTCGCCGAGGGTGTCGTTCACCATCGCGGCCCCGGCCTCGAGGGCCGCCTCGGCGACGCGCGGCTTGCGCGTGTCGATGGAGACCACCGCGTCGGTCGACGACGCGAGCGCCGCGACCACGGGTATAGCCCGGCGCCGCTCTTCGTCCTCGGAGACCGGCACGGCATCGGGTCGGGTGGACTCACCACCGACGTCGACGATCGCGGCGCCGTGCTCGACCATCTCCAGGCCGTGAGCTACCGCTGCCTCGGGGTCCAGCCAGCGCCCCCCATCCGAGAACGAGTCGGGGGTCACGTTGAGCACGCCCATGATGACTGCGCTTTCGAGCGATAGAGCGCGCCCACGACAGACCAGCTTCATGCCGGACTACCCGCGCGCGATCAGACCCATCGCCTCGGCGCGCGTCGCATCGTTGTCGCGGAACACGCCCCGCACGGCCGAGGTCACGGTCTGAGCTCCGGGTTTGCGAACCCCTCGCATCGTCATGCAGAGATGCTCGGCCTCGATGACCACGAGCACGCCGCGGGGGCTCAGGGCCTTCTCGAGGGCATCCGCTATCTCGACGGTCAGACGCTCCTGGACCTGAGGCTTACGAGAGACCGCATCGACGAGCCGGGCGATCTTGGACAGCCCGGTGATCTGTCCTTCGAGGTTGGGGATGTAGGCGACGTGCGCCTTGCCGATGAACGGGATCAGGTGGTGCTCGCACACGCTGGCGAACGGGATATTGCGCTCCATGATCATCTCGTCGTGCCCAGCCGCGAACAGCACGTCAAGCTGATCCGCAGCATCGTCCCCCACGGCAGACAGGATCTCGGCGTACATCTTGGCGACGCGTTCAGGCGTCTGCCGGAGCCCGTCACGGTCCGGATCCTCGCCGATCGCGACCAGGATCGCTCGCACTGCCCTCTCGATCGCATCGAGGTCGACCCCCGGCACCGACGGTAGTGGCCGGACGCGTTCGGGCTCGTCGGATCCTCGAGGTTGTGGCTGCTCGCTCATGCCCCCAGGGTACCGGGGCGGAGGTGAAGGGGAACTAAGCCTCGCCGAGGCGCGGCGTGGGCGACGGGCGCGGCAGCCGCTTGCGCGACGCCGGCTCGGACCCGCCGGGACCGTCCTCGAGCTCGCGCCGGCGGCGCGTCCGCTCGACGGGGTTCGAGGGCGACTGCTTGGCGACCTCGGCCAGGATCTCGGCGACCTCTTCCTTCTCGAGCGACTCCTTCTCGAGCAGCCGCTCGACCATGAGGTCGAGCTTGTCGCGGTACTTGGTGACGATCTCGCGCGCCTCGTCGTGCGCCTCCTCGACCAGGCGGGTCACCTCGTGGTCGATCTTGGAGGCGACGTTCTCTGAGTAGTCCTGCACGTGGCCGAAGTCGCGCCCGAGGAAGGGCTGCGATTCGTTGTGCCCCAATGCGAGCGGCCCGAGCTGGGACATGCCGAACTCGGTCACCATCTGCTTGGCGATGCGCGTGCACCTCTGGATGTCGTCCTGCGCGCCGGTGGTGGGCTCGTCGAAGACGACCTCTTCCGCGACCCGTCCACCGAGGAGCATAGCGAGCTCGTCGATCAATTCGGAGCGCGTGACGAGGAAGCGATCTTCGGTAGGCAACGTGAGGGTGTAACCAAGGGCGCGTCCGCGCGACACGATCGAGACCTTGTGCACCGGGTCTGCGTTCGGCAGCGCGTGCGACACGAGGGCGTGGCCGGCCTCGTGGTACGCGATCACCTTCTTCTCCTTGTCCGAGATCACGCGGCTGCGGCGTTGCGGGCCGGCGAGCACCCGGTCGATGGCCTCTTCGAGCTCGTACATCCCGATCTCGGTCTTGTTGAAGCGTGCCGCCAGAAGCGCCGCCTCGTTGATCACGTTGGCGAGGTCGGCCCCCGTGAACCCCGGCGTGCGGCGCGCCAGAACGTCGATCTCGATCTCGTCCGAAAGCGGCTTGCCGCGCGTGTGCACCTTGAGGATCCCGATGCGACCGTTCAGGTCGGGACGGTCCACCACGATCTGGCGGTCGAAGCGGCCGGGACGGAGCAGCGCGGGGTCGAGGATGTCGGGCCGGTTCGTGGCCGCCACCAGGATGACCCCGGCTTTCATGTCGAAGCCGTCCATCTCGACCAGCAGCTGGTTCAGGGTCTGCTCGCGCTCGTCGTGACCGCCGCCCATGCCGGCGCCGCGGTGCCGTCCCACGGCGTCGATCTCGTCCATGAACACGATCGACGGCGCGTTCGCCTTGGCCTGCTCGAACAGGTCCCGCACGCGGCTCGCCCCGACACCGACGAACATCTCCACGAAGTCCGAGCCCGAGATCGAGAAGAACGGAACGCCGGCCTCGCCGGCGACCGCGCGGGCAAGCAGCGTCTTGCCGGTCCCGGGAGGCCCGTACAGGAGCACGCCCTTGGGGATCTTGGCACCCATCGCCTGGAACTTCTGGGGGGCTTCGAGGAACTCCTTGATCTCGTGCAGCTCTTCGACCGCCTCGTCGAGCCCGGCGACGTCGGCGAACGTGATCTTGGGCTGGTCCTTGGTCACCAGACGGTGCTTGGACTTGCCGAAGGACATAACCCGGTTGCCACCCCCCTGCATCTGCTGCATCAGGAAGAAGAAGAACCCCAGGATGATCACGATCGGGAGGAACTGCACCAGGACGGAGAGCAGCAGCGAGCCGTTCTGGGGATCGGCGCTGACCTCGACCCCGGCGCGCTGCGCGTAGTCCGCCCAGTCATCGACCGTGTCCTTGGGCAGCAGCACCTCGTAGCGGTTGCCGTCCGCAAGCTCGCCTACGACCTTCTCGTCCTCGGTGAGGAACTTAGCGGTATCGATCTGGTCCTGATCGATCTGCTCCTGCCAGTCGTTGACCGACTCGAACTGCTTGGTCGGGTTGGCGCTGTTCCGGTACATGTTGAAGACGATCAGAACGGCGCCGATGAGAAGGAAGTAGAAGATGGCCGAGCGAAGGATGCGGTTCATGGTGGTCAAAGGGTAGCAGGGGTGGGTGACTAGAAGGTCTGCCGGATACCCCTGCTCAACCGCCTGCGTCGGCGTACGCAGCCGGCTTTAGGACCCCTATGTAGGGAAGGTTCCGGTACTTCTCGCCGTAGTCGAGCCCGTAGCCCACCACGAACACCGGCGGCAACTCGAAGCCGGGGTACTTCACGTCGAGGTGCACGGCCTGCTCGCCCTTCTTCCAGAACAGTGAGCAGATACAGAGCGATGCCGGACCGCGCGCCTCGAGGTATCTCAGCAGGTAGGAGATCGTCAGCCCCGAATCGATGATGTCCTCGACCAGCAAGACGTGCCGGTCGGTGATCTCGTAATCGAGGTCCTTCAGGATCCGGACGACCCCCGAGGACTTCGTTGCCGACCCGTACGACGAGACCGCCATGAAGTCGAACTCGATCGGGAGTTGGATCTCGCGCGCGAGGTCGGACATGAACACGAACGCGCCCTTGAGGACGCCGACCAGCAATAGGTCCTTCCCGCGATAGTCCTCGGTGATCTGCTTGGCCAGCTCGCGGATCTTGTCCTGGATCTCGTCGGCCGTGACGAGGACCTTCTCGACATCGTCGTGGACCTCGCCCATGAGCCGCATCCTAAGACCCCTCCTCCGGAGCCGGTCCGATCACCGTCAGCTCGGTCGATCCCACGAGGACCTCGACGCCGCCGGCGATAGCGAAGCGTCTCTCTCCGCTTCGGTCGGTTCGGTCGAGCGCGTCGAGGACCTCGTCGATTCCCGCGCTCCGATCCCGGACGCGGCCGACGGCCAGCTCGAGGACCCTCCTCCTCACGGCGCGCGGCAGCTCGAGGAACGGCACGAGGGAGAAACGGCGCCGGTCGTCCGCGTCGCCTCTTGCCTCGCGCTCATAGAACTCGAACATCAGGGTCTCGAGCGCGTCGGCGTCCTCGGCCAAACGCTCGGAGGAGCGTGCCATCGCCCGGATCGCTCCGTCGCCCCACCTCCGTTCGATCGGGGCGATCACCTCGCGGCGTACGGCCGCACGTTCGAAGGCGGCATCTTCGTTCGCCGGGTCGTCGAAGAAGGCGAGGGCGCGCTCCTCACAGTAGGCGCGCGTCTCGGCGCGCCGCGACGCGATCAACGGGTGCGCGGCCTCTCCCACGGGACGCAGACCCGCCAGGACGGAGGTGCCGGCCCCGTGGATCAGGCGGGCGACGGTGGTCTCGACCCGGTCGTCGAGCGTGTGACCGGTGGCGACCGACGCGGGGTAGGGGGGTGACTGGACGCCGAGCCGGGCGGCGATCGTTTCGAGGAACCCGTACCGGAAGGCGCGGGCGCGGGCCTGGAGGTTCGGGCCGCCGAGACCCTCGGGCGCGCGCGTGAGGTGCACCTCGAGGCCCGCGCCAGCGGCATGCCGGGCGACCGCCGCGGCGACCTTCCCCGACGCCTCGCTCAAGCCGTGGTCGACGTGGGCGACGTGCAGCGTCAGCCCGAACGTCGACCGCAGCCGCACCAGGACGTCGAGGAGGCACATCGAGTCGGGGCCTCCCGAGACGGCGACGACTACGACGCTCTCACCGGGCTCGCCGGAGAACAAGCCGTGACGAGCGATCGTGCGGCCCGTCCGCTCCACGAGGTCGAACCCCGGCCCCGCCAAGCCGGGGCCGTGGAGGCCCCCGGCACCCTCGCTCATGTCGCGCGTCCCCGTGCCCTCAGGCCGCCACGCGAAGGAGCCACCTCTGGGGGTCGCGCAGCTCCTCGAGCGTCGGCAATGCCTGCGGCGCCGACCACATGGCCGTCATCGCGCTGGCGCCCCGCTCGGCCGCGACCGCCTGGCAGAAACTCTGGCCGAGCTCGTACT
>JBHENN010000089.1:0-3569 GCA_046262015.1 Actinomycetota bacterium
GCGCTTGTTCAGACGCGAGCGGCCCTTCTCCACGGCCGGTGCGGCACTGAGGTCGATCGGCTTGGATTCCCATTGCTTAGGCATGCCCACCTCCTTCACGGATGCTTCAGGGTCCACCCGGACCCGGCGTTCAGGATACTCCCAGGTGCCCGACGAAGCGGGCGAGTAGCTTTCGCCGGATGACGTTGATCCTCGAGCACGATGTGGATGGATCGGGAAGCCCCGTCCTCCTGTTGCACTCGGGCGTGTGCGACCGCCGCATGTGGGATCCGCAATGGCACCCGCTCGGGGAGCGCCACCGCACGGTCCGCTGCGATCTCCGCGGCTTCGGAGAGACCCCCCTTCCGGCCCAAAGTTTCGACAACCGGGACGACGTGATCGTCCTCCTCGACCACCTCGGGATCGAACGCACGTCACTGGTCGGATCGTCGTTCGGTGGGCGGGTCGCACTCGAGGTAAGTGCCGCCCATCCGGAACGGGTCGACAGGCTGGCCCTCCTGTGTCCGGCCGTCCACGGACTACCTACGACGGACGATGTCCAAAGGTTCGGCGTCGAAGAGGACGCTCTGCTGGAGGCCGGCGACATCGACGCGGCCGTACGTCTCAACGTGGAGACGTGGCTCGGACCCGAGGCCTCCGAGGACACGCGAGCTCTCGTCTACGAGATGCAGCGCCACGCCTTCGAGGTCCAGCTCGCCTCCCCGGAGGTGGAGCCGGGTCCACCAAGTGAGGTCGATCTCGCTGCGATCGAGGCACCCGCACTGGTCGTGTCCGGCGGGCACGACCTCCATTACTTCCGAGTCGCGGCGCGCCACCTGGTCGAGACGATGCCTCGGGCCCGCCACGTCGAACTGGACCGGGCCGGTCACTTGCCAAGCCTCGAGCGCCCCGCTGAGGCAACCGCGCTGTTAGTGGAGTTCCTGAACGGCTAGCCCCCGGGCAGTCTCCGCCATCGCACCGGTGTTGGCGTCATCCCCATGCACAGGAGAGAGAGCCCAGGTCTTGCGCACCGCGAAGGCAGTTTGGGCCTTCGCGGCGAGTTGTCCGGGCGAGACGAGCTTGACCGACCGGGCCCACCTGAGCGATTCGAAGATCCTGATGAGGCGCGCGCTGACGTCTATCTGACCTCGTCCGATCCCGTGAACGGCCGAGGTAGGGAACGCGTGGTGGTTGTTATGCCATGACTCTCCGAAGGACACGATCGACAGCACCCAGTTGTTCGTAGAGAAATCACGGCTACGGAACGGACGCTTGCCGTAGAAGTGACAAACCGAGTTAATGCTCCAGGTCACGTGGTGGAGGAAGAAGATCCGCGCCAGCGACCCCCAGAGGAAGGCAGTGACGCCACCCCAGATCGACCGCGTGATCGCGAAGCCGAGCAGACCTGGTAGCACGAAGGTCGCCAGGGTGAGAAGCGGGAAGCTGCGATGGATCTTCAGGAGATCCTCGTCCTTCAGCAGGTCCGGCGCCCACCGCTCGAGGTCGGTGCGTTCAGGTGACACGAGCCAACCGATGTGTGCATGCCACAGACCACGGATGACACCCGCAGCGCCCTCGCCCTCATCGAGATGGGGCGAGTGAGGGTCGCCTTCCTTATCGGAGAACGCGTGATGGCGGCGGTGCGCGGCGACCCAATCGATCAACGACCCTTGGAGGGACATCGATCCCGCGATCGCGAGCACGATCTTCAGCGGTCGTACGGCCTCGAAGCTTCTATGAGTGAACAAGCGGTGGAAACCGATCGTCACGCCGAGAGCCGTCACGGCATAGAAGAACAGCGCTATCGACGCATCGACCGCGGTCAGACCCCGCCCCCAGAGTGCCCCCACAGCGAGCACGAACCCGATGAACGGCACGAGGGTAATGACGAGAACGGAGCGGCGCTGCCACTTCACACCGTTGTCGTCGAGAACCGTCACGCCGGGTACGGCGGGACCGAGGGGCACATCCGCTTCCCGGCCCGCGGCGGGAGCATCCTGATCGACTGTGACCAGCGCGCCCCCATGGCGGCTGGAAGATGGACGGTCTACCGCTTGCCTGGTGGCCAGCTCGGCCACCCC
The DNA here is from genome assembly GCA_046262015.1 of Actinomycetota bacterium. GTDB lineage: Bacteria > Actinomycetota > CADDZG01 > CADDZG01 > WHSQ01 > JBHENN01. The sequence continues at coordinate 2,061 of JBHENN010000089.1, forward strand.
CCTCCAGGTCACGCGTGCCTCCCTGTTGAAGCACGCGGGTCGGTGCGAACCCTATCCCACCCCCCTCTCGCGCCGTACATCGGACCGGCCACGGGGAACATCGAGCGCATCATCGAAGGACCCAGCGGCCGAAGCACGCATCTCATGGTGGCTGGGAACAACTTCTATCTGAAGGGACGTCAAAGTAGACGTGACAAGGACAAGGCTGGTCGATCTCACCCCGGACCTCCCCCGCTTGCGCTAGAGAGAAGGTACGTCGATGACCTCGAAGAGGGCTGGGCAGGTCGGGGTCGTGTTGTGGGTGGCGCTGGTTCTTGGGGGCTGCGGCGAGGCTCCCCCTCCCACAAAGGCGGCGGCCTCGCCCGGCCCGGACCAACTGTACGAGGGGACCGGGCTGGTCCTGGACGCTCCCGACCGGGAGCCGGAGTTCTGTCTCGGGGGCTACGACGAGTCGCTCCCACCTCAGTGCGAGGGCATCCCGCTGGCGCGCTGGGACTGGACAGAGGTCGACGGGGAAGAAGCCGCCGCCGGGACGACCTGGGGGACCTTCCACCTGGTCGGCAACTACGACGGCGCGGTCTTCACGGTTCGCGACACCGGCCCACCGGATTACGAGCAAGCGGCAGAGTCCGATCCCGTCACCACGCCGTGTCCCGAACCTGCCGCAGGCTGGACGGCCACCGATCCGGCGCGCGCATCGCATGAGAACGTCGTCGACGCGCAGCGACTGGCCGGCCGACAGCCTGACTTCGCCGGGCTGTGGATCGACTATCACAACGAACCACCGGGTGGGCCCACCGAAGAGGATCCCGGCGACATCATCCTGAACGTCGCCTTCACCGGCGACCTCGAGCGTCACGAACGGGAACTCGGCGAGACGTGGGGGGGGCCGCTCTGTCTGTCGGAGCACCAGCACACGCTCCAGGAGCTCGAAGAGATACAGGACGGGTTCCCGGCCGACGAGTTCGACCTCGACCTGGTCTCTTCGAGCATCGATGTCGTTCGGGGCGTCGTGGAGATAAGCGTCCTCGTAGTCGACCCGGAGACGTCACAGCGGATCGACGACCGCTACGGCGAAGGCGTCGTAGAGGTGGAGGCACGACTCAAGCCTGTGGATCAGTAGCTATACCTTCGCGCAGCCATCGTCCGCGTGCATCGCCGGAACCTACAGCGGCAACCTCGGGCTAGTTCTCTGCACCGGTCGGCTCGCCCAATGCGAACGACCCCGTGACGAGCTCGCCCGCCGGCTCGTATGTGCCGATCACCACCCCTGACGAGGAGACCGTGGTGTCGACCAGCTTCAGTGAGAAACGTTTGCTCCGCAGCCTCGATGTGGGATTTGGATGATGCGCAGGTTCGTTTCCTGGGCAGGATCGAACGAAAGGGGCGCACTTCACAGCTAAGGCTGGCGGCGACCTACATCCTTACGTAGCGCCCTCCACCTATCCCTCGTGATGAGTAGCACGCGCAGTGTGGCGCGGTTCGTAAGCGTTCGCTGGCGCCAGTTAT
>JBHENN010000090.1:0-13493 GCA_046262015.1 Actinomycetota bacterium
GTTCCCCTCCGCGAGCGCTTCGGGGACGCCCCGACGGCTCTCGCCACGGTGGCGATCGCGTTCGGTCTGGCGGGCACCGCCGCGTTCGCGCTGAACCTCGTCGTCGGCGCCCGCCCTCCCTTGCTGGAACGCTACTTCGGAGGACTGGACAAGCTCTACCGAACGCATCAGACGATCGGGCGTAGCGCCTTCATCCTCCTGCTACTGCACGTAGCCCTCATGCTGGCGAGCCGCGCCGCGGTCTCCCTCGACGCGGCCCTCGGCCTGCTGACGGGCGCGGCGGGAATGACCGTGACCTTAGGCCTCGTCGCGTTCGCGTTGATGACGGTGGCGATCTCGCTCACCTTGTTCGCGCGGCTGAACCACGAGGTCTTCGTCTTCGTTCAGCGGTCCTTCGGCTTCATCTTCCTGCTCGCCGCGATCCACGTGTTCCGGTCCCCGACCGCCAAGGGCGCATCCGATCTACTGACCTGGTACCTCGCCATCCTGTCGGTCGCGGGGGTTGCAGCCTTCGCCTATCGCAGCTTGTTCGGCAGCTCATTCGTCCATCGCTACGACTACGAGGTGACCGACGTGAAGCTGCTTGGAGAGTCCGTCACGCAGATCACGATGCGGCCCACCACGCAGCGTCTCTCGTTCACACCCGGGCAGTTCGTGTTCGTGAAGTTCCCGCGCTCGGCGTTCGATCCCGCAGGGCGCGCGATGTCGCGGGCCGCCGAAGGCGCGTACGAGGTCGTCACGCTCGATCCGGGCGCGATAGAGAACCAGTTCCACCCGTTCTCCATCGCATCCTCTCCCGACGAACGCGACCTTCGGATCGTGGTCAAGGCGATCGGCGACTACACGACCCGCCTGCGCAAGCTCCAGGTGGGCGCGCCGGCCAAGGTCGAGGGTCCCTACGGCGCGTTGTCGTACCTGCGGGTTCCGAACCCCAAGCAGGTCTGGATCTCCGGTGGCATCGGTATCACGCCGTTCCTCAGCATGGCCAAGAGCCTCGACCCGGCCAGCTACGAGGTCGATTTCTTCTTCGCGACCGAGAGCCGCGAGGCCGACTTCTTCTCCGAAGAGCTGGGTGCCCTTGCGGATCGGGACCCCCGTTTCCGTATCATCCCGATACACAGTGACCGCCTGGGCTTCCTGACGGCCGACGACGTCGCCGCGGTCACGCCCGATGTGCGGGAGCGCGACATCCTCCTGTGTGGCCCGCCTCCGATGATGGCCGCGATGAGAGAGCAGTTCGTGGCGCTCGGCGTCCCGCAACGGCAGATCCACTTCGAGGAGTTCCGGTTCAAGTAGCTCAGAAGGTGCGCTGTCTCTTCAGCGCGCGCGGCCGTCCGTCGGGGTCCACCGCCATCTTGTAGGCCGCCCGGGCCCACCACATCGACGGCGCGCCCACCGGTTCGAGGTCGTGCATGCGCACGCGCCCTTGCGGGCGGGTGCCTCTGCCGCCGCGGCGATGCCACGCGTCGAGCTCATCGGCGGCATCCCGCCATAGATGGAAACCCTCGATCGGGTCGACGAGCCCCTCGTCGCCGGACCGACCTAGGTGCTCGCGCCATAGCTGCAGGCGCAGGTTGCGGGCGAACCGGCGCGCCCCATCGCCCAGCCCCGCCGGGTCCCTCGGGTCCCGCTCGTCGCGCGCGGCGTCGAGCACCGCGCACGACAGCTCCGAGTCGTGGGTCCACGAGCGGAGGTTGAGGTTGTCCGAGCCGACCGCCGCCCACACGTCGTCGACCACGCAGGCCTTCGCATGCACGTAGATCGGCAGCCCGATCTCGTTCTCGATGTCGCACACCAGGACCCGCTCGCCCCCCGCCTCCCGCAGGTGTTCTAGGGCGAGCTGCTGTCCGAGGCGGGCGGGAGGGCCGGAGACGGCGCCGTCCTCCTCGGGGAAGCGAGGGACAACGACGATCAGGTGCAGGCCGGGTGTGCGCTCGAGTGCTCGAGCAAGCGCGTCGGCGACGTCCGCCGACCAGAGGTACTGATCCTCGAGGTACACGAGCCTCCTCGCCCGCTCCATCGCCTTCCCGTAGGCGCGCGCGATGCTGCGCTCGCCGAGGCGCGCGAACGGATAGGCCGGTCGCTTCGCCGGGTAGGTGCGCAGGACCTGGACCGCATGGGAACCTGCCGGTGGCGGGTCGTCGAGCATGGTCGGAAGCGGGCTCGCCTCGTCCGGCTCGTGCGCCCGACGCGCGAGCACCTTGCGGAGCGGGTTGCGGTGGTCGAGCGGGGTGGGGTCCTCCCAACGCTCCCTGAAGGTGTAGGCGAGGTCGCCGATCGAGGGACCGCGCACCGCGAGCTGGATATCGTGCCATGCCGGTCGCTCGCCGTAGCGTTCGTCCAGGGGGTACACCTGAGGATCGCCCCGATGCGCCTCGTCGTCGTTGCGGCCGTGACAGAGATCGATCCCTCCGACGAACGCGACGTCACGCGCGGGGTCGTCGGGACAGCGAAGCAAGACGAGCTTCTGGTGGTGGCTCCCGGCGCGCCGAACGCGTTCGTCGAGGAGGATCTCGCCGCCCGCCTCGTTGACCTCGCGGGCCAGGTCGAACGCCTCCTGCTCGCTGAAGTGGCTCTGGTCGGGATGTGAGCGCCACACCAAGCCGCGTACGTCGACCCCCCGGCGCGCCGCACCGGCCAGCACTGAAGCGAGCTCCGTGCCGGGGCCGGCGAGCCTCTCGTCGGGATCCCCGCGCCAGTCGGTGAGATAGAGGCGGTCGCCCTCGCGCAGCGCCGCGATGGCTTCGTGCAACCGTGCGAAGTAGGTCGCGCCGTGGACCAGCGGCTCGACGAGGTTGCCTTCGGTCCACGCCCGTCCGTTGCCCCTGCGTGCATCGATCCGGGTGTCGGGGTTGCCGCGTTCGGAGGGGCTCAGGTACCAGCGTTCAAGGCTCTGGTCGCGTTCCAACGTCACCTCCGGCGTTCATATCGGCGAGCCATATCCGCCCGGGTCGCGGGGCAACTTCGTACACTGCGGGGGTGACCCCGAGGACGGCCGAGGGCCCCTCCACCGCGACCATCCTGCGCGTGGTGTTCACGGTAGCAGCCGCCCTGCTGTTCCTCTATGCCCTCTACCTCGTTCGCTCGGTCCTGCTTCTCGTCCTCGTCGCGGGCTTCCTCGCGGTGGGGTTCGATCCCGCCATGCGGGCGCTCGAACGGCGCGGCTTGAAGCGAGGGCAGGCGGTGGCGGTGATCTTCGCCGGCGTGATCCTGTTCGTAGGAGGTTTCATCGCCGCGGTGGTACCGCCCCTGGTCGATCAGGTGACCAGCTTCGCCACCCACCTCCCCGAGTACGTGGCCGATCTTGCGCGCGCCAACCCGAGCATCGAGCGGTTCGTCGCGGAGAACGACATCGCGACGAAGCTGAAGGAGGCGACCGGCTCGGCTCCGAGCGCTCTGGGTGGGTCGTTCGGAAAGGTCCTTGGTATCGCAGGCTCGGTCTTCAGCAGTCTCATCAGCGTGCTCTCGGTACTCGTTCTGACGATCTACTTCTCGCTCAGCCTGTCGGCGATCCGCGCCGGAGGTTTCAAACTGATCCCGCGCAGCAAGCGACACCGGGCCGAGACCCTGGTCGATCCGATCCTGGGCAAGGTCGGTGCCTACATCGGAGGGAACATCGCCATCTCGATCATCGCCGGTGTCATGGCCTTCGCGTTCCTCGCGATAGCCGGCGTCCCGTTCCCGGTAGCCCTGGCATTGTGGGTGGCCCTCGCCGACCTCATCCCGCTCGTAGGCGCGACGCTGGGCGCGATCCCGTCGGTCGTCGTGGCGTTCTTCGTGTCCCTCCCGGTCGGCATCGCGACGCTGGCCTACTTCGTGATCTACCAGCAAGCCGAGAACTACCTCATCGCCCCCCGTGTGATGACCAAGGCGGTCGACGTCTCGCCGGCTGCGGTGCTGCTCGCCGCTCTGATGGGAGCGGCTCTCCTCGGTTTCATCGGAGCCCTGATGGCGATCCCCGCGGCCGCGGCGATCAAGCTCGTCGTTCGGGAGGTGGTCCACCCGCGGGTCGAATCCGCCTGAGCCGATCAGGCTCTGCCGGATGCCAGGTAGATCGCGGTCAGGGCGAGCCCGTTGTTCACGGAGTGAAGGAGCATCGCCGGGTAGAGGCTGCAGGTGCGCTCTACCACCAGGGCCAGGACCACTCCGACGAAGAACAACGGGGGGATCAAGGTGGGCAGGAGGTGTGCGGCGGCGAAGACCAACGACGAGATCCCCGCGGCGGCGAGGACCCTGAAACGGCTCCGGAGGTAGCCGTACAGCATCCCCCGGAAGAGCAGTTCCTCCGCGACCGGAGCGACGCCGGCGACCGTAACGAGCAGGATGAGGTAGTGCCTCGTGGTCATCGTCCCGCCGGGCGCGAACGCATCCTGTTGGGCCGTGCCGACGTCGGTGAGAAAGCGCGCCAGCAGCCAGACCAGGATCAGGTTGGCGATCAGGACCGCGATGCCGAGCGGGATCATCGCCAGTAGCTGGATACGGGTCGCCGGCCGAAGGCCGATCGCCGTCCAGGGCGCGCGATGACGTCGCAACGCGAAGAACCACACGCTCGCGCCCAGCGACGCGTAGAGACCCATCGTCAGCAGCGCTCCCCATCCCGGCGTGGTGAAGTCGACACCGTCTTGCGGTTGGGAACCGGCGGCCGCGACCACCGCCAGTGCCACGAAACCGATGGCCGTGAAGAACCCCGTCACGAACGCGAGCAGCGTGTCCCGACCCGTCCACGGCACGGGACGGCGGTCGGCGCGTACGCTCGGCTCCTCCGGGATGCCGTCCTCGATCGCCATGTCGCACCCGTTCTACCCCAGCGCCGGGGCGGGTTCGTTACTCTCCCTGCGTGGACCCGAGCCCCGATAGCGCCCCTCTGGTCGCGGCGCTCGTCACGCTGCGGGACCGCTTGGCGGCAGCACGGCTTGGTCTGGACACGCCCGGCATAGCGCGGGCGCGACACATCCGCGCGGAGCTCGTGGGGCAGATCGACGACTACCTGTTGCCCCGCTTGCGGCAACTCGATGCGCCCGTCCTCGCCGTGGTGGGGGGATCTACGGGCGCGGGCAAGTCCACGCTGGTAAACAGTCTCGTCGGGAACGAAGTCTCCCTGGCCGGGGTGCTACGGCCGACCACTCGCTCGCCCGTGCTGGTGTGCTATCCGGGCGACGCGCGCTGGTTCCTCGACCGCCGGATCCTCTCGACCCTGCCGCGCACGACCGGCAAGCCGACCGGCGACGCCCGGGCTCTCCACATCGTCGGCGACCCCGACGTGCCCCAGGGGCTCGCCTTGCTCGACGCGCCCGACATCGATTCGGTGGTCGCAACGAACCGAGTCCTGGCGGGGGAGCTGCTCGCGGCCGGCGACCTCTGGATCTTCGTGACGACGGCGGCGCGATACGCGGACGCGGTCCCGTGGGACCTGCTGCGCCAAGCGCAGGCGCGCAGCACCGCGCTGGCCATCGTGTTGAACCGCATCCCGGAGGACGCTCTCGCCGAGGTCCCCGGACATCTTGAGGAGATGCTCGACGAGCACGACCTCGGCCACGCGCCGCTGTTCTGTATCCCCGAGACCGAGTTGGACGGTGGGCTGATCCCCCACGAGGATCTCGCCCCGTTACAACGGTGGCTCGGCGAGCTGGCGGCCGACGCCGACGCGCGCGCGGACGTTGTCCGTATGACCCTCGAGGGCGCTCTGGACAGCGTCGACGGACGCGTGCTCGAGGTCGTGGACGCTCTCGAGATGCAGGGGTCGGCGGCGGCTTCGCTCCGCGACATCGTCACCGCCGCCTATTCGTCGGCGCGCCGCGCTATCGAGGAGGGTCTGAGCGGCGGAACCTTGCTGCGAGGCGAGGTTCTCGCTCGCTGGCACGAGTTCATCGGCACCGGTGAGGTCATGCGCGCGCTCGAGGACCGTATCGGGTGGCTACGCGATCGTCTGCGCGAGACGTTCTCGGGTCAGCCTCCGGTGGCTGCACAGGTCCAGGACGCCGTCGGTGGGAACGTCGAGGCCCTCGTCCGGGCGGCCTCGGATGCGGCAGCCGAGTCGGTCGTCGCCGCATGGGATGAGACGCCCGCCGGGCGGACCGTCCTCGCGGGCGAGGGCGGCGAGCTGCAGCGGTCGTCGCCCTCTTTCTCCGGCGACATCACGAGCGAGGTGCGCGCGTGGCAGCAGCACGTCCTCGACCTGGTGCGCGCGGAGGGCGCATCCAAGCGGGCGTTAGGTCGCACGCTGTCGCTGGGTGTGAACGTGGTTGGGGCGTCCCTCATGGTCGCGGTGTTCGCGCAGACCGGCGGGCTCACGGGGGGCGAGATCGCGATCGCCGGCGGGACCGCCACGGTCAGCCACAAGCTCCTCGAGGCGCTCTTCGGCGACCAGGCGGTTCGGGCGCTCACGACCCGGGCGCGCCGCGACCTTCTGGAGCGCATCGGCCGGCTCCTCGATGCGGAGGCGGCCAGGTTCGAGACCGCGCTCGTCCCGTTCAGTCCCGACGCGGCGCACGCTGCGGCTCTGGCCGACGGCGCGAGCGCCCTCGACGAGGCGCGCCGATGAAAAGGTTGGCGGGCCGACGACGGAAGGTCGATCTGGACGCGCGTCTCGAGGCTCTGCGCGAGGCCGTCGCCATAGCAGACGGACGTCTTCCCGAGGACGATGTCGACATCGGGCGCGCCGTGCTCGAACGGGCCGGTGCGCGCATCGGTCTCGGGACGGAAACGGCGGTGGTCGCGCTCGCGGGCGCGACCGGGAGCGGCAAGTCGTCCTTGTTCAACGCGCTGACGGGTGAGGAGCTCTCCGAGGTGGGGGTGAGGCGCCCGACGACCGGCGAGACCCAGGCCGCGCTCTGGGGAGCCGACGACGCGGCTCCGTTGCTCGACTGGCTGCAGGTGGCGCGCCGGCACTACCTTGAGCCGGCCGAGGACCTCGACGGCCTGGTCCTCCTCGACCTCCCCGACCACGACTCGACCCATACCGACCACCGGATCGAGGTCGATCGGCTCGTCGAGGTGGTCGACCTGCTCGTGTGGGTGCTCGATCCCCAGAAGTACGCCGACGGTGCGGTGCACGAGCGCTACCTCAGGCCGCTCGCCGGCCATTCGGGAGTGACCCTGGTGGTTCTCAACCAGACCGACAGGTTGGACGACAGGGCGGCGCGAAGCTGTCTCAAGGATCTGCGCCGGCTCTTGCAAGAGGACGGGCTGGAGGACGCCCGCGTCCTGTCGACTTCCGCCGCGACCGGGGAGGGGATCGACGAGCTGCGGGCGATCCTGGCGAAGCGCGTGCGCGCGCGGCGCGCCGCGTCCGACCGATTGGTGGCGGACATCGCTCTCGTCGCCGGCTGGTTCGGCTCGGCGTGCGATCCCAAGGTGATGCCTCACGACGTCCGGTCCAAGGACGTCGAGCAGCTCGTCGATGCGTTAGCCGACGCCGCGGGTGTCGACCTCGTCGCCAACGCGGTCGAGCGCGCTCATCTCCACCGCGCCCGCCGCGCGACCGGCTGGCCTCTCACGCGCTGGATCAGACGGCTGCGCCCCGATCCCCTCGCCCGCCTGCACCTGAGTGGTGCTCGCACCGAGGACGACCGCACGTCGCTTCCCGCTGCGACCCCGGTACAACGGGCGCGCGTCTCGAGCGCCTTGCGGACGATCGGCGACGCCGGCTCCCGGGGGTTGCCGGCGCCGTGGCCGGCGTTGGTCCGGCGCGCCGCGAGCGAGGCCGAGGGGGACCTTCCCGACCTGCTGGACCGTGCGATCACCTCGGCCGACCTCCAATCCGAGGAGCAGCCCGGGTGGTGGAAGGCGGTGGGTTTCGTGCAGGGCCTTCTCGTCGGGGCCGCCGGGATCGGCGCGTTGTAGCTTGCGGCGTTGTTCGCGGTCGCGTGGTTGCAGCTCCCCGAACCTCCGACGTACGAGGTCGGGCGGGTCCCGCTGCCGACCTTGCTGCTGCTCGGCGGGCTCCTTCTCGGACCGCTCACGGCGGCCGCGGCGTACCGGGTCGCGGCAGTAGCCGCGGCGCGCCGGAAGAGCGCGGCCCGCCGCTCGCTTGCGGCCAACGTCACGGAGCTCGCGCGCGAGCGTGTGATCGCGCCGGCGGAGAGAGAGCTGGAGACCTACCGCAGCTTCTGCCGGGCTCTGGCACGCGCTCGGGGCGTGAGCTGACCCTCTTAAGATGCGCTCTCATCCCCGTCTGACGGAGAAGCCATGGCCGAGCAAGAGCGACCCCCCGTAGTCGTCGTCCCGCCCCCGGCGGCGCCGCCGGGAGCGCCGCCGGTGCCGGAGGAAGACGAGAACGCGCTCCAGCACCCCGCCAAGGTCATGCGGATCGGGTCGATGGTCCGCCAGCTCCTGGACGAGGTCCGTCAGGCGCCGCTGGACGACGCGAGCAGGACCAGGTTGCGCGAGATCTATGAGAACTCGGTCGGTGAGCTCGCCCAGATACTGCCCCCGGATCTCAAGGATGAGCTCGGGCGGCTCAGCCTGCCGTTCGACGAGGGCGTGCCGAGCGACGCCGAGCTGCGTGTCGCCCATGCCCAGCTGGTCGGATGGCTCGAGGGGCTCTTCCACGGGATCCAGGCGATGCTCTTCGCCCAGCAGATGGAGAGCCGCCAGCGCCTCGAGGAGATGCGCCGCAGCCTCCCTCCCGGGCCGGGCATGCAGGAGTCCGGTCCGGGCAATTACCTGTAGGCGTCAGCTCCACGCCCTGACGACCCCGGCGAGCGCGCTGAAGAAGATGAGCGCGTAGAGGATCAGGCCTACTCCGAAGAAGGTCGCGCGCCAGCGCGCGAAACATAGTCCCACTCCGGCGAATCCCGCGCTCACCGCAACGAGCCGTCCTCCGCGTGCGAGCGCGCTGAACAGCGCGAACGACACCGCCCCGACGCCGTGATCGGGAGCCTGGTAGGCGAACACCTTGTAGGGGATGCCGCTGAGCGGCTGGCGCAGCAGGGCGTGCGGTCCCTCGAGGTCGAGCCACCGTCCCGCCTGCGCGGTCATCCGCTCGGTCACCAAGGGGACGTGCGCGAGCAGCGCGTCGCCCGCGCCCGCACTGCCGAGGGCGTGGGCGACGCTGCCGCCGACCACCGATCCCGCCACGGCTGCCCCCGCGAGAAGCAGGAAGCGTCGCGGCGCCGCCAGCGCCAGCGGGGCGACGACGAAGTCGGGGACCACCGGCCACGCGATGCCCTCGGCCACTCCCCACAGCAGCGCCACGACCATTCCGGCGCGCCCCTGCGCCAGGGCCTGGGCTCGCTCGAACCACGTCCTACGGGGCTCCCGGCGCGCGCTTTCGGCGGTGGTCACGAGGCGCGCGACCTCGTCGTGCAGCCTCTCGGTGAGGCAGATCGCGTCCTCGCCCGGTTCGGCGCGCACCGGCGCGCCGAACGCGATCGCCACCGGGGTCTGGCGGGGGAGGCGCGCTCCCTTGGGCAGGACCCGTCGTGGTCCGGCCAGGCCGACGGGAACGATGGTCGCTCCGGTCATGCCGAGCGCTCCCGCCCCTGGACGGAACCCGCCCAGCGCTCCGTTGCTCGACCTCGTGCCCTCGGGGAACAACAAGACCGACCAGCCGCCGGACAGCAACGCCCGCGCCCGGGCGAGACCCGCCGTGCCCCGGCGGGGGAAGGGGAAGGCGCCGGTCAGCAGGGGCACCCCGAACCGGCGCACGATGCCCCTGAAGAAGTAGTCTTCCGCCGCGGCCGGCGCGGTGGTCCTGCGGATCGGCGCGGGCAGCGCGCTCAGGATCAGCGCGGTGTCCGCATGGCTGCAATGGTTGGCTACGAAGACGTACGGCCCGGAGCCCAGGCCCTCCCGGCCGAGCACCGTCAACGGACGGCACAGCCACCGAACGAGCGGGAACAACAACGCGCGCTGGAGGACGGCCCGCACCCCGGCCGCGATCGGAGAATGGGACCACACCGACTCCGACCCTCCGACGCCGACTGGGTGATCTGGCGCTTCATGTGTATGCGTTTCACCCACCCGGCGCGCGAGACCGGTCATCCCGCCACCACGATGACCGTGTAGGCGATCGGCAGCACGATCAGCAGCGAGTCGATGCGATCGAGCAACCCTCCGAATCCGGGCAGACAGTCCCCGGCGTCCTTCACACCGAACTGCCGTTTGAGCAACGACTCCACCAGGTCGCCCCAGAGACAACCGATCGCGACCACCACGGGAAGGACCCAGCGCATCCACATCGGCATCGCCGCGGGGAGCGCGAACGACATCAGCCCGAACCCCAGGTACGCGCCCACCAGGTTGCCGCCGACTCCTTCGAGCGTCTTGTTGGGGCTGAGGGTGGGCGCGAGCGGCCTGCGTCCGAACAGCTTTCCGAAGATGAACGCGAAGACGTCGCTGGCCGCGACCGCGGTACCGAGCGCGAGCAGCACCCCGGGGCCTCCGACGACGTGCTCGCGCACCAGGATGAAGTAAGTGAGGAGCCACGGGATGTAGGCGAAGCCCAGCGCGGCGTAAGCGAGGTGGCGGATGCCTTCGCGCGCGTCTTGCATCATCACGGGAGCTGCGGTAGCCGCGATCAACAACACGGGAGGCATCGCGCGCCACACGGTCAGCGATGCGAGCGCGACCGGCGCCGAAGCGACGCCGGCGATGTACAACGCGGTCCGATAGGCACGCGGCAGCTCGGTCAAGCGGGCGTACTCACGCATCCCCTGAAGAGCGAGCGCTGCGACGAACACCCCTGCGAACACCTTCGGCCCCATCGCGGCGGCGCCGAACAGCGGAGCGGTCAGCGCCCAGGTCTTCCACCGCAGGAACAGGACGTGGTGCCTCAGCTCGCGCAGACGATGGCGCTCTGCGGTGACGATCAGGCCGAGCGCCCCGGCGAGCGCCAGCGACAGACGGCCCGCCGCCGGCAGGAACAGCTCATCGGCGAACGGGAACATGACTCACCTCCGATGCCTTCAGCGAGGTGATCCGCAGCCACGACGTCACTGCGCAGCCGGCGAGGATCGTCCACAGCGCAACCGTGAACGCGCTGGATCCACCGGTCACCGCCGCGATCGCGGCGGCCGCGGCGAGAACGAGAGCGCGGTCCGCCTTGCCCATCGGCCCGCCGGTCGCGCGCCGTCCGGTGAGGGCCAGCGACAAGACCCCGGTGAGGCTGGTGAACAGCGCGCCCGCCAGCGCGGCGAGGGCGAGCGCGGGAGTCACTACCCACGCGAGGGCGGCGAGCACGCACACATCCGACGCGCGATCACACACCTCGTTCACCACCGTCCCGAAAGGGCGGGCCATCCCCGTCCGTCGCGCCAGCGACCCGTCGAGGGCGTTCAGGGCGAGGCGCGCCACCACGAGCGGCGGGACGGCAAGCCACAGGAGGGGCTCGTCGAGCGCGCCGCCCGCGGCCAGGGCGCCGCCGGCTCCGGCGCTCACCGCGACCGACCACAACGTCACGCGGTCGGCGTCGACCTTCCTGGCGACGAGGGCGTCTTCGACCCTTGCAAGCCGGCGGACGAACCACGGCTTCACCGCGTAGATCCCGGAGGCCCAGTTGCGGTCCGTGCTCATCCGAAGGTGATCTCGCCGCCGAACGCGGCGTACAGGATGAACGCGAGGACCCACAGCAGCGGGACCAGGACGTAGGCGAAGACGGCGAGGACGAGCAGGACGCCCACCAGGATCCCGACCACCTTGAGAACGGGGCGCCAGCTCGGCTGCCCGTTCGGGATCAACCCGCCGTTAGGGTCAGTCTTCGGTTGCCACATCGTTCGCTCCTTCCAGAGGTCTTCGTTCCGTCTCCTCCATGGTCGCCACGGGCGGCCGGCGGCGGTAGACGAGAAAGACCTCGTCTCGAAGGGCGCGATGTCTCAGATCGGCCTGGGTACTTCCGGAAAACGGGCTCCCGCCCGCGGGGCGCTCAGTCGGGCGTGCGGTCGAGCCCGCGCTGGAGCGCGTAGCGCATGAGCTCGTAGCGCTTGCTGAGCTGCAGCTTGGTGAGGATGTTCTGCACGTGATTCTGGACCGTCTTGGTCGAGATGAAGAGCTTCTCGCCGATCTCCCGATAGGTGTAGCCCTTGGCGACGTAACGAAGGACCTCGTTCTCGCGCGTCGTCAGCTGGGGCTCGGACGGGTCCTTGCCGGCGATCCTGCGGAACTCGTCGAGCACCAGCCCCGCGAGCGACGGCGTGAACACGGGTTCACCCTGAAGCGCGCGCGTCACCGCGTCGCGCAGCTCCTGGGAGGTCGAGCTCTTCAGTAGGTAGCCCGCGGCGCCGGCCTTGACCGCCTCCAGCACATCCCTCTCCTCGGCCGAAGCCGACAGCACCAGGACCCGCACGTGCGGGGATTCCTCGACGATCCGGCGCGTCGCGTCGACCCCGGAGACCGTCGGAAGCTGCAGGTCCATGAGGACGAGATCCGGCATGCACTCGCGCGCCATCTCGATCGCCTGGCCGCCGTCGGCCGCCTCGCCGACGACCTCGAGGGTGCCTTCGTTCTGCAGGTCGGAGCGGACGCCGTCCCGCCACACCGGATGGTCGTCCACGATCAGGATGCGAGCGCGCTCGCTCACCACTCTTCTCCGGCCGGCACCTTGAACTCGATCTCGGTCCCCCTGCCGGGTGCGGTGTGCAAGGTCATCGCTCCCCCCAGCTCCTCGATGCGGCCCTTCATGCTCTTCGAGATCCCGCCCTTGCGCTCGGATCTCAGGCGCTCCTCGTCGTAGACGAACCCCGAGCCGTCGTCGCGGACCGAGACGGTGACGTTGTCGGCGTCCCGTTCGGCGAACACCGAGGTCTTCGTGGCGGCGGCGTGCCGCGCCACGTTCTCGAGCGCCTGGCGGACCGCGGCGGCGATCTCCTCGGCGCGCCGGGCATCCAGCCAGACCGGACCGACGGTGCTCACGGTGACCGGGAGTCCGTCGACGCCCGCGGCCACCGCCTCCAGGGCGTCGCGCAGCGAGGTCGTCCCCGTAGATGGCTCGGCCGGCTCCCTCATGACGAGCCGGCGCAACTCACCTTCCTGGCGCCCCGCGATCTCGGCGAGCTCGGCCACCTGCTCGGGAGGGATCTCCCGTCGCTGTGCCATCTCTCGCCCGCGCTTGTGCACCAGGGAGAGAGCCTGGAGCACCGAGTCGTGGATCGCTCGTGCCAGGGTCTCCCGCTCCGACAAGCGCGCGGCGCGCTCCCGCTCCCGGACCAGCTCCTCGGTGGCGCGCCGGACCGCGTCCTCCGACCGGGTGAGGAGACGCGAGACCAGACCCACGGCGACCCCCGCGACGAGGTAGTTGATCACCGCCCCGGCGAGGTTCTGGACCGCAGGGGGATCGAGCGACTCGAGCGCGACGCCGTTCAGCGGCCGCGAGGAGAGGTGGGCCAGACCGAGGACCACCCCCGCCAGTCCGCCCGCCGACGGTCAGCCACGTCGTCCATGCTCCGGCGAGCGCGATCGAGGCCCATGCGAGCACCTCGTAATCGAACACCCGCGGCGGGGTGGCGGCGACGACCGTCATCCATAACAGCCACACCCATCGGAAGACGAGGACGCCA
>JBHENN010000091.1:0-50770 GCA_046262015.1 Actinomycetota bacterium
CGCGAAGCGCCTCGAGCAGGATGAGCGGGTCGAGTTGCTCGTCGGCGTGGACCTGGACGAGCCCCCGGTCCCGATCGACGGCCTGGAGTTCGTCCGGGCGGACATCCAGAGTCCCCTGATAGCCCGGGTCGTGGAGGCAACCGGGGTGGACACCATCGTGCACACGAACATCGGTTCCAAACCGGGGCTGCTGGGCGGCCGGTCACAGATGAAGGAGAACAACGTCATCGGGACCATGCAGGTGCTCGCGGCAGCGCAACGCGCCGAGCGGGTCGCCAAGGTGGTCGTGAGATCGTCCACCGCGATCTATGGATCCGGCCCGGCAGAGCCTTCGATCCTGCCGGAGGACCACGCCGCACGAGCGGCCGACCTCGGCGGCTACGGCAAGGATTGTGCGGATGCAGAGACCTGCGCGCGCGACTTCGGCCGTCGTCGGCCGGATGTCGATCTCGTCATCCTCCGGACGCAGAACGTCGTGGGACCTACGGTGCACACCAACATCACCGACTACCTGTCGTTGCCCGTGATCCCCACCGCCCTGGGCTTCGATCCCCGGCTCCAGTTCCTCCATGAGGAAGACGCGGTCGATGCGCTGAGGGCCGTTGCGCTGGAGGACTGCCGAGGCATCTTCAACGTTGCCGCAGACGGCGTCGTGTACCTCTCCAAGGCGATACGGATGTTGGGCCGGATCGAGCTCCCCCTGCCCTCGCCCCTCGCGCGTGCGGCGGCGGGCGTGCTCCGGCGGTTCGACCTCGTCGACTTCCCGACCGATCAGCTGAGGCTCATCCTGTTCGGCCGGGTCGTAGACACCGCACGCGCCAAGGCGGCCTTCGGGTTCTCGCCCCGCTTCACCACCGAGGAGAGCATCCGCGACTTCCGCGACCTCCGGTCGGCCGATGTCGTTCCCCACGCCAACCAGCGTCCGGCGTGGGAGCGAGAGCTGTTCGAGTACCTGAAGCGCCGGAGCGTCACCGAGGAAAAGGTGTGATGGCCGACGCCGAGATCATCCCGATCGATCCGCGCGGCGGCCGGGACAGGCTGGGCCGCTGCCGCGCGACGACCACCTCGGGACGCCGCTGCCGCAACCAGGCGGTCGATCCCTCAGGGCACTGCCGCGTCCACGGCACCCCGGTCCCTCCGGCGCGTCCGCTCGGCAAGACCGTGCGGTCGCGCCCGCGTGCGGCGGGCTCTGCCGGCTACGAGGACCTCGGCAGCCTGGGCGATTTCCTCAGGAGGCGGCTTGCAGGTGACTATCCGATCGACGATTTCGGATACGACCTCGAGCTCGATCGACAGGTTCTGCTGCCCCTCGGCAGGTGGCTGTACCGGGACTACTTCCGGACCCAGACGATCGGTATCGACAGGATCCCGGCGCGCGGCGCCGCGCTCCTCGTAGCCAACCATTCGGGCACGATCCCCCTCGACGGCGCCATGGTGGCGCATGCGGTGGCAACGGAGCATCCCGATGAACGGGTGGTCCGCAGCATCGCCGCCAACCTCGCGTTCACGACCCCGTTCTTCGGGGAGCTGGCGCGCAAGAGCGGGGCGGCCCTGGCGAACGACCACGACGCCCGCGAGCTATTACGGCGCGGGGAGCTGGTCGCCGTCTATCCCGAGGGATACAAGGGCGTGGGCAAGGGATGGAGCGAGCGTTACCGCTTGCAGCGGTTCGGGCGGGGGGGCTTCATGCAGCTCGCCCTCCGGACGCGGGTCCCGATCATCCCCGTCGCGATCGTGGGCGCGGAAGAGGCATATCCGATGATCGCCAACGTCAAGATCCTGGCGCGGGCGTTGGGTCTTCCGTACTTCCCCATCACGCCGACGTTCCCGTTGCTGGGCGCGCTGGGCGCCATCCCGCTGCCGTCGCGTTGGGTGATCGAGTTCGGGGAGCCCATCCCGATGGACATCTATCCCGAGGATGCGGCCGAGGACGCGATGCTGGTGTTCGATCTCGCCGACCGGGTGCGCGACACGATCCAGCAGACGCTCTACAAGAACTTGAAGGTGAGGGGGAACCCCTTCTTCTAGAAGTTCCAGTAACGCAGCACACCGAGCGCGCCCGAGATCATGATCGCGAGCAGCAGCAGCGCAAGAGCGAGGATGGTATTGGTGCGCACGTCCTCAGGATAGACGTTCGTGCTGGTCCTGAAACGGCCCGCGACGCGATCGGGTCGTACCCTGAGGCGCGATGACGCGCGCGCACGCCGGTCTCGATGCAACTCACCTCCGCATCGAGGAAGCATGAGAGGAGCATGGCTCCGATGGGTCCTCGGCTGGGTGGGGCTCCTGGGCGTCGCTGCTCTGGTCGCGGTCCTGCCGGTCTTCTCGGCGGGGGACCGGTGGCTCTATTTCGCCGCCGCGACGCTCGCACTGACGAGCATCGCCCATTCGGTGCTGGGCGAGAGATTCCTCCTGCAACCCCTCCTCCGCCGTCGCGACCTCCCGAGGATCTTCGGGGACGACGACTTCACCCGGCAGGTCCTGCGATTCGCGTGGCACCTCCTCAGCATCGCCCTGTTCGGGTTCGCAGCCGTGTTACTGGCTCTCACCGGATCGGGACCGACGACCACGTCGATCTCCAGGATCGTGTCGCTGACAGCCGCGTCCTGCGCGCTCGTGGCGGGCGTGACGTCCCGAGGCCGGCACCTATCGTGGGTCGCATTCGCCGCGGTGGCGGTCGCCGCGTGGATCGGCCCCTAGGCGACCCAGATGCCGGCGCGCCGGCTGGCCGATCGGTCAGTGCTCGGTACCGCGGCACAGCTCGGTGATGTGGCGCTCGAGCTGGTTCAGACCTTCGACCTTCCCCAGGGTGACGGCGATCCCTGCCTCGCGCGCCTCGTCTTCCAGTGCGGGGTCCGGGTACGCGGTGTACAGGATGATCTGTTGCGCCGGCCGGCTGGCTTTGATCGCGCGAGCGGCGCTCAGCCCGTCCATCCCCGGCATCTTGTAATCCATGACGATCACGTCCGGGTCCGACCGTTCGGCGGCATCCGCGGCTTCCGCCCCGGACGCGGCCTGGGCAACGATGTTGAAGCCGTCGAGCTCCAGCATGTCGACGAGCATCGCGCGCACGTGATCGGTGTCGTCGACGACCATGACCTTTATCTCCATCTCGCAGCGCGCTCCTTACCACTCAACGACGAGGCAGTCCTTTGCTGATCTTGTGGTCGCTCCTCAGGTGATCCTCTATGAACCGCCTGTTCTGACGCAGCATCGTGACGAGGTCATCGGCTCGCTCCACGTACCTGGTGACGGAGAGCTCCAGGGAGATCGCGCCGGCGTAGTTCGTACGCCGCAGCTCTGCGAGGAAGCGGTCGAGAGCCAGCACCCCCTCGTCCAGTTCGAGATGGCCGTCGCGCCCATCGCCCGCATTGTTCGACAGATGGATATGGGTGAGCCGGGGCCGCAGCACCTCGTAGGCGTCGAGGATGTCGATCCGTCCTACGGTCAGGTGACTCGTGTCGAGCGCCACCGCGGCGGCCGCCTCGACGAGGGCCCGCGGCTCGAGCCAGCGGTAGAGGCCCACCCGACGCCCGGCCACCCACTTCGGGTACATGGTCTCGACCGCGATCGTGATACCGGTCTCGGCGGCGAAGCGCCCAAGCTCGTGGCGGACCCACGCGGCGTACTCCCGCTCCCAGAGGTACGGTGGGTGGACGATCATGCTGGCGCAGCCCAACGCCCGGCACATCTCGATGCCGCGCCGGATCTTGGCGAGCGGGTCGATCCCCCACACGGTCTTGGTCACCACCAGGAAGGGCGCGTGGACCGATGCGATCCGCAGCCCGCGCTCCTCGGCCAGGCGCAGGGGCACGTCGGGTTCCTGGGTGCGCGGGTCGCGGGTCACCATCAGCTCGATCTCCTGGAACCCGGCTTCGGCGAGCGAGTCCATGGCGACCTCGAGCTCGAACGCCCAGAAGGGGCCGGTCGAGCACTGGATCTCGGCAGCAGGTGGGGGGGTCACGAGGTGCATCGTCGCACGCCGGGCCGGGCCGCCGGCTCACCGCGTGGCCGCACGCGACGACGCCTCCGGGGGGGCCGGAGGCGGTCGCGGAGCCGCGGAAACGGGCGGCTTGGGGCGGGCTGGGAGGCTCGCGCACGGCCGGGCTTGGGGTGGCCGTGCGATCCTGCTCCCGTTTCCTGCGACTCCGGTTTCTACTTCGGCCTGAGGTAGCTCGGACTTGAGCCCGGCGCTACGTTCCTGCGCCTAGTACGTATGCGTGCTGAAGCAAGAATCTGCTTGCAAGAGTTTGCAAACCCCGCCTGAAGTGGGATGATGGCCCCATGAACGTGGCCGACCTCTTGCGGGCCGCGGCCGACGCCCACCCGGACGGGAGCGCCCTGGTGGGGCCGGGACGGCCGCCGGTGACCTTCCGGGAATGGGACGCCGAGGCCGACCGCGTCGCCCGGGCCCTCCCGGGCCTCGGCGTCGGCCCCGGCGATCGGGTGGCTCTCGGCATGCACAACGTCCCCGAGTTCGCGTTCGCATACTTCGGCGTGCTGCGCGCCGGCGCGGTGGCGGTGCCGCTCAATGTGATGCTCACCGAGCCCGAGGTCGAGCGCATCCTCGACGACGCCGGCGCCCGGATGGTGCTGACGGCCCCGCCGTTCGACGCCGTCGTCGACCGCGCCGCGGCGAGCCTTGGGTGCGCCGATCGCGTGATCTCCACCGATCGATGGGAGAGGCTCGGCCCCCTCGACGGCCCGCCCGTAACTGGGAACGCCGGCGACGGCGATCTCGCCGTGCTCGCGTACACCTCGGGCACTACGGGCGAGCCGAGGGGAGCGATGCTGTCCCACGGCAACCTGATCGCCAACCTCCGCCAGCAGATGGCGGTTCCCGAGGACGAGGTCACCCGCGACGACGTCCTCTTGCTCGCTCTGCCGCTCTTCCACATCTTCGGCTTGAACGTGACGCTCGGGCTGGTGGTGCTGAACGGCGCGACGGGCGTGCTCGTCGAGAGGTTCGACCCGGTCGAGACCCTGAGGCTGATCGAGCGGCACAAGGTCACCGTCCTGTTCGGCGCGCCACCCATGTACGTGGGCTGGCTCCGCGCCGCGGCCGACGATACCTACGACCTATCGTCGGTGAGGATCGCGGTATCCGGCGCGGCCCCCCTCGCCATCGACGTCTTGCATGCGTTCAAGAAGCGCTTCGGGATCGACGTCTTCGAGGGTTACGGCATGACCGAGACCGCTCCCACCATCACCTCCGGGCGCGTGTCCGAGCGCCCCCGCCCGGGATCGGTGGGCAAGCCCCTTCCCGAGATCGAGCTGCGCCTGGTCGACGAGGACGGACGAGACGTCGAGCTCGGGGATCCGGGTGAGATCGTCGTCCGCGGACCCAACGTGTTCAGCGGCTACTGGCAGCGTCCCGAGGAGACCGAGCAGTCGTTGCGCGACGGATGGTTCAGCACCGGTGATGTCGCGGTCCGGGACGAGGACGGCTATCTCTACCTCGTCGACCGCAAGCGCGATCTCATCCTCGTGTCCGGGTTCAACGTGTTCCCCTCCGAGGTCGAGAACGCGCTGCTTCGCCACCCCGCCGTGGCGGAAGCCGCGGTCATCGGGGTTCCGCATCCGTACAGCGGAGAAGCCGTGCGTGCCTATGTCGTCTTGGAAACCGGGGCCACGCTCACCGAGCGCGAGCTGCTGGCGGACGTGAGTACCAGGCTTGCCCGCTTCAAGTGCCCGGACCGCATCGAGATCGTGGACGAGCTCCCTCACCTCCTTACCGGGAAAGTGCTCCGGCGCGCCCTGCGCACCTGATCTTCTCCAAGACATCGGGACGCAGGATCCGCAACGTGCGGCCGCGGTAGTCGACCACCCCGCGCGCCTTGAAGCGTCGCAGGGTCCTGCACGCGCTCTCGCGGCACATCCCGGCGAGCCTGCCGAGGTCGTCCTGGTCGAGCGGGAGGTCCAGCTCGACCGCTCCTTCCTTCACCGACCCGAGGAGGTCGGCCAGATCGAGCAAACGTCCGGCCAGACGCGCGGGTACCTCGGCCACCGACCGCTCGACGACGGCGTCGACGAGCCAGCGCTCGCGTGCGGCGGCCCTACGCGCGAGCTCGACCGCCGCGCTCGGGGACCGCTCGACGACCTCGACGAACAGATCGACCGGGAAGCCCGTGACGGCGGACGAGACGACCGCGATCGCGTCGAGGGGATGCGCGCCGCCGTCGAGCGCGGGCACCTCTCCTACGAGCTGACCCGGCACCGCCAGCCCCAGGATCGCCTCGCCTCCCGCGGCGTTGCGCGCGGAGAGCTTGAGGACGCCGTCGCGTACCAGGTGCACGCGTCCGGCGCGCTCGCCGGCGAGGTGCAAGGACTCGCCACGACGCAGCGAGCGGGTCACCGAGCGCGCCCACAAGCGCCGTCTCTCGGCGGCTCCCAAGGCGTCCAGGACCGACGAGTGGGATCTCTGCATCACGTACCTCCAGGCTCGACGAACGACGGCCCGAGGCGCGGTCGAGGGGCGGGCGCGTGCTGCGTCGCCCACCCCTCCTCGGATGCGACGATACGCCGCCCGTCAAGACTCGGAGGCAAGATCGTGCGTGCCAGAATGGAAACCGTGGACGCCGCGCGCCGAGGCCCCGCCGGGTCGGGGCTCCTCAGATGACCGACCCCTCGGTCGCTCTCGCCTTTTTGGCCGGGCTGGTGTCGTTCCTGTCGCCCTGCGTGCTGCCGCTCGTTCCCGGCTACCTGTCGTATATGTCGGGCATCGGCGGCGGCGACGACGACGGCGAACGCACCGCCCATCCCGGCGTGGTGGCGGTCACGTTCGTCGCCGGGTTCACGTGCGTGTTCGTGGCCCTCGGCGCGACCGCGACCCTGCTCGGGTTCTTCCTCAAGACCAACCAGACACTTCTCATCCGCGTGGGCGGTGTGTTCATCATCCTCATGGGCCTCGTTTTCATGGGGGTCCTGAAGGTCCCGTTCCTCTATCGGGAGGCCCGCTTCCACCCGACCCCAGGAGCGGGGCTGTGGGGCAGCTTCGTGCTCGGCGCCGCGTTCGCGTTCGGCTGGAGCCCTTGCATCGGGGCCACCATGGGGGCGGTCCTCACCATGGCCGCAGGCCGGGCGGCGACCGGCGGACCGGCCGAGGGGGCGGCTCTCCTGGCCGTCTATTCGCTCGGGCTGGGGGTCCCGTTCATCTTTGCGGGCCTCGGCGTCGCGCGTCTGACGGGGTTCGTGGGTTGGTTCCGCAAGCACGTCCGCATGGTCAACCTCGTGAGCGGTGCCCTGCTGGTCGTGGTGGGCGTCCTCTTTTTGACCGACCGGCTGTTCCAGATCTCGATCTGGATGCGACAGTCGATGACCGCAGCGGGCCTCGACTTCTGGTCCTTCTAGTCAGTCAGATACCCGGGCCTCGAGCCTCCGGTAGCGCCGCGCGTAGCGCTCCAGCAAGCGGATCGCCGCCGGCACGGTGTCGCTGTAGGTCCGGAGCCACCGCTGCCCTCGTTTCGAGATCCGGTAGACGCGGCGCGCCGGTCCGAGGCCCGAGGGTGTCACCGACGATCTGACCAGGCGCTCCTCCTCTAGTCGTGACAGCAACCGATAGAGGTTCCCCGTATCCGCGCCGAGCCCGCCCACAGCCTCGAGGCGATCGAGGATCTCGTAGCCGTGGACGGGCCGCTCGGCGATGCACAGGAGCACCGATGCCTTCAGCAACTCCTTGAGCACGAGCTGCACCGGATAGGTAGAGGTCGTGGCCACCTTGCCACCGCCCTGGCTAGGTTCTAAGTGTGTAGAACATATAGTAAACCTCCGGGAGGCCTGATGCACAAGTTCACACTGCGCGCTCCACCACGGCCGTCTGGCGATGAAAGCGCAGGTCGGGGGCTCGGCGGGCCTTGTGATATCGGTCACAAGCCTCGGCCTTAGGATGGAACCGATGCGCAACCGCCCGATACCCGAAGCGACGGTAGCGCGGCTCCCGATCTACCTCCGAGCCCTGCTCGACCTCGCCGAGGCGCATGGCGAGCTGACCGTCTCGTCCGAGGATCTCGCGCGCCTCGCCGGGGTCAATGCGGCCAAGGTGCGCAAGGACCTCTCCTACCTCGGCTCCTACGGGACTCGAGGCGTCGGCTACGACATCGAGTACCTCCTCTACCAGATCACCCGCGAGCTCGGCCTCACCCAGGACTGGCCGGTGGCGATCGTCGGCGTGGGAAACCTCGGACGGGCGCTGGCGTCGTACAAGGGGTTCTCGGAGCGGGGTTATCGGGTGATCGCCCTGTTCGACGTCGACGAGAGCGTCATCGGCGAAGAGGTTGCCCGCTTGCGGGTCCGCCACCTCGACGATCTCAAGGAGGTCGCCAGCGAGGAGGTCATCGCCATAGGCATCATCGCGGTCCCTCCGGCGGCGGCGCAGGAGGTCGCCGAACGGCTCGTCGACGCCGGGATCAAGTCGGTGCTCAACTTCGCGCCGGCGGTCGTCAACGTCCCTCCCGACGTGAGCGTGCGCAAGGTCGACCTCTCGATCGAGTTGCAGATCCTGTCCTTCTACCAGCAGCGCACTCAGGCGATCGCGACCGCGCGCGAGGCCAATCGGCGCCTCGGCGCAGCGGCGCGCGAGCCAAGGTAGGTTCCCTCCGATGCCGCTGATCGCCGTGGGTCTCAACCACAAGACCGCCCCGATAGGGTTGCTGGAGCGGCTCGCGATCGCCGACGAGCAGCTTCCCAAGGCCCTGCACGAGCTCGACAACCGCGAGCATCTGCTCGAGAGCGTGGTTCTCTCGACGTGCAATCGCATCGAGATCTACGCGGCCGCGACGAAGTTCCACGGCGGCGCTCAGGACCTGCGCAACTTCCTTGCCGAGTTCTGTCACGTCGCGCCCGAGGACTTTGTCGATCACCTCTACACGTATCACGACGAGGGAGCGGTCGGCCATCTCTTCCGGGTCGTGTCCGGCATCGACTCGATGATCGTCGGGGAATCCGAGATCCTCGGTCAGGTCCGGCGCGCCTTCCAGACGGCCGTGCAGGAAGGCGCGGCGCGCCGGGTACTCGGTGCCGCCTTCCGGCAGGCGCTGCGCGTCGGCAAGCGCGCCCGCACCGAGACCGCCATCGGTCGCAATCCGATCTCGATCTCGTCCGCCGCGGTCGACCTTGCGCGTCGCGCCTTCGAGGGCGGGTCGCTGGAGGGCAAGAAGGTGCTGATCGTCGGCGCCGGCAAGATGGGCCATCTCGCTGCACGGGCGCTAGCAGCATCGGGCGCGACCGACGTCACGATCGCCAACCGCACCGAGGAGCGCGCTCGGGCGCTCGCCCACATCTTCGACGCGCGCTCGGTGGGATTGGAGGACCTCGGAGCCGCCCTGACCGGTGCGGACATCGCGATCTGCTCGACCACCGCGACCGAGACGGTGCTCAGCCGGGATGTCGTGGCGCGAGCCGCTGCCGCGCGCGGAGGGCGCCCGCCGTTGCTGGTGGTGGACATCGCGGTGCCGCGGGACGTCGATCCCGCCGCGGCGAGCATCGAGGGCGTGATCCTGCGTGATATCGACGACCTGCGAGGCGTCGTGGAGTCCGGCCTCGGCTCGAGGCTCGCCGAGGTCGCCAAGGTCGAATCCATCATCGCCGCCGAGATCCAGCGCTTCGTCGGGTGGGAGCGCGCCACGCAGATCGCGCCGACCGTGGGCGCCCTCGTGGACAAGGCCGAGTCGATCCGGGCATCCGAGGTCCGGCGCGCCGTACCGGGCTTCGAGGGTCTCACCGCCGAGCAGCGTGCGATGGTCGACCAGCTCACCAAGAGGATCGTCGCCAAGCTGTTGCACGCGCCGATCGACAAGGCCAAGGAGCTGGCCAGCTCCAAGCAAGGCGACGTTTACCGGGTGGCTCTGCGAGAGCTCTTCGAGCTCGACGATGAGCCCGATCCCTAGCCGCATCGTCATCGCGAGCCGAGGCTCCCGCCTCGCACTCGCCCAGGTCGAGATCGTCCGCTCGCTCATCGCCTCGGCCCATCCCACGATCGAGGTCGCTCTCGTCGAGGTCACCACCAGGGGCGACCGCGACCTGCGTCCCTTCGCAGAGATCGGCAGCAAAGGGCTGTTCGTCAAGGAGGTCGAGCGCACGCTGCTCGACGGCCGGGCGGACGTCGCCGTGCACTCGGCCAAGGACCTGACCGCCGACCTCGCCGAGGGCTGCGTCCTCGCGTGCGTCCCGGCGCGCGCCCCGGTCCACGATGTCGTCGTGGGCGGTAGTGGCGACACCGGCTACGAGCGTCTCGGGTCGCTTCCGCCCGGTGCCCGTGTCGGTACGTCCAGCGTGCGCCGCCGGGCGCTGCTCGCCGAGGCGCGCCCCGACCTCGAGGCGGAGGACCTGCGCGGCAACCTCGACACCCGCCTCGCCAAGGTCGCTGCCGGCAACCTCGACGCCGCGATCGTCGCGGCCGCGGGGATCGAACGCCTCGGCGATCCGCTCCCGACCGGTCCGCTGGATCCGGATCGGTGGACGCCGCCGCCCGCGCAGGGCGCCCTCGCACTCGAGACAGTGGCCGCGCGCTCCGACCTCCTCGCTCTGCTAGAGCCCCTCGGCGACCCGACCGCGTGGGCCGAGGTGACGTGCGAGCGGGCTTACTCGGCGCGCCTCGAAGGCGGCTGCTCGGTCCCGCTCGGATGCCTCGCCCGGGTCGACGGAAGCCGCCTGGTCGTGAGCGGCTATCTCGGCGCGCCGGACGGTGGGCACTCCCTGCGCGATCGCATCTCCGGTCCGGTGCGCGACGCAGCCGCGCTGGGCATCGAGCTCGCCGAAGCCATCCTCGCGGCCGGTGGCGACGAGCTGCTCGCCGACCTCGAGGGGATGTCGCTCACGACCCCGAGCCCTCCGTGAATGACACGGGCGCGCCGCTGGCCGGAGTGCGGGTCGTCGTCACCCGTGCGCGCGCCGGGGCCGTGCACACGATCCGCCTGCTCGAAGAGCGCGGCGCGACCGTGATCGTCCTCCCGACGATACAGATCGAAAACCCGGCCGACTGGCGGCCCGTGGACGTCGCCGCGCGCAAGCTCGCGAGCGGCCTGTACGAATGGGTCGTCTTCTTCAGCGCGAACGCGGTCGAGAGATTCTTCATCAGACTGGACGCGCTGGGTCTCGATGCGCGCGCCTTCGTGCGCACCAAGGTCGCCGCGGTCGGGCGCGTCACTGCTCACACCCTGCGGGCACACGGGATCCGTGCCGATCTCGTCCCCGAAGAGTTCACCGCCGCAGCGCTGGCGGCGGGGATGGGCTTCGGATCCGGCAAGGTCCTTCTGCCGCGCGCGGTTGACGCGCCGCGCGCGCCCGTCGGGGCGATCCAGGCCCGTCACTGGACGGTCGAGCAGGTCGAGGTCTATCGGAACGTCATGCCCTCGGTGATCCCTCCCGAGGTGGCGGACGTGCGCGCCGGAGAGTTCGATGTCCTTACCTTCACGAGCCCCTCGGCGGCGCGCAACTTCGTCCAGCTCCTGGGCGCGCCGTCGGAGATGCGGCTCGCGCCGGACGTTGCCGGCACCGGTGACGTCATGCCCAAGGTCGTGTGCATCGGCCCCGCGACCCGGGACGCGGCCGAGGCCCTCGGTTTCCGGGTCGATGCGGTCCCCGGAGAGCACACCGCCGAAGGTATCGCCGACGCCATCGCGGGTCTCGTAGGCGCGGGGCTGAGCGCGCCCGAAGCCCGCCCGCCCGGTCGAGAGGCCGGCGCGCCCGGCGGGGAGCGGGAGGCCGAAGCGCCCTTCCGGGCCGGCGCAGCTTCCGCCGATGGCACGATAGGCGCATGAGTCCGTTCCCCCAGCAACGACCGCGCCGGCTACGACGCACGCCCGGGCTCCGACGCGCCTTCGCCGAGAGCGCGCTCCGGCCCGGCGACCTGCTCGCGCCCTTGTTCCTCAAGGAGGGCCTCGCCGAGCCGGCGCCGATCGCGTCGATGCCGGGGCACAGCCAGAACACCCTGGAGTCGCTCGTCAAGGAGGCGCGCGAGCTCGCCGGCCGGGGGGTTGCAGGCGTCCTGCTGTTCGGCATCCCTGCGGCTAAGGATCCTCTCGGCTCTGCGGCGTCGGATCCCGGCGGGATCGTGCAGCGGGGGCTCGGCGCGCTCAAGGACGAGCTCGGTGACGATGCGGTCGTGATCGCCGACCTCTGCCTGTGCGAATACACCGACCACGGTCACTGCGGGATCCTCGCCGGTCACGACGTCGACAACGACAGGACGATCGAGGCGTACGGCCGCATCGCGGTGTCACAGGCCGCGGCCGGCGCGGACATCGTCGCGCCCTCGGGGATGATGGACGGCCAGGTCGGTGCGATCCGCGCCGCCCTCGACTCCGCCGGCCACGAAGCGGTCCCGATCCTGTCGTACGCGTCGAAGTACGCATCGAGCTTCTACGGGCCCTTCCGCGACGCGGCCGAAGGCGCTCCTCGTTTCGGGGACCGCCGCTCCTACCAGCAGGACCCGGCCAACATCAACGAGGCTCTGCGCGAGGCCGAGATCGACATCGCCGAAGGCGCCGACGCGGTGATGGTCAAGCCGGCGCTTGCCTATCTCGACGTTCTGCGCGCGGTGAAGGAGCGGTTCGGCTATCCCACGGTCGCCTACAACGTCAGCGGTGAGTACGCGATGGTGATGGCCGCGGCCGCGCGCGGATGGCTGGACGAGCGCTCCGGCACCCTCGAGGTCCTCGGCTCGATCCGGCGCGCCGGCGCGGACCTGATCGCGACCTACCACGCCAAGAAGGCCGCGGAGTGGCTGAGCTAGGTCGCACCCGGTCGGCCAAGCTGCTCCACGAGGCGCGCTCACTGATGCCCGGAGGAGTGAGCTCGCCGGTGCGTGCCTTCGACGCCGTGGGCAGCGACCCGTTCTTCGTTGCGAGCGGGTCCGGAGCGATCCTGACCGACGTCGACGGTAACGACTACATCGACCTGGTCCAGAGCTGGGGTGCTCTTCTGTTCGGCCACGCTCATCCCGAGATCGTTCGCGCCGCGTCCGAGGCCGCGGTACGGGGAACCTCGTTCGGGACGCCCTCCGAGGTCGAGGTCGAGCTCGCTCGCCTGGTACTGGCGATGGTCCCGAACGCCGAGCGCATCCGGTTCGTATCGTCGGGCACCGAGGCGGCGATGACCGCCGTGCGCCTGGCGCGCGGGGCCACCGGCAGGAACAAGGTGGTGAAGTTCGCGGGGTGCTATCACGGCCATGTCGACGCGCTGCTCGTCGAGGCGGGCTCGGGCGTGGCGACCCTGGGCCTCCCGGGGACGCCGGGCGTCACCGCGGGGACGACGGCCGACACCCTCACGGCGGTCTACAACGACCTCGACTCGGTCCGGCACGCGGTCGAGCCCGTGGCAGAAGATGTCGCCGCGATCCTCGTGGAGCCGGTGGCGGCCAACATGGGTCTGGTGCTTCCCGTCGACGGCTTCCTCGGGGGCCTGCGGGCGTTGGCCGCCGACCTCGGCGCCGTGCTGATCTTCGACGAGGTGATCACCGGTTTCCGTCTCGGCCCGGGTGGCGGGCAGGAGCGCTACGGGGTCGGCGCCGACCTCGTCATGCTGGGCAAGGTGCTGGGCGGGGGCCTCCCGGTGGCGGCGGTCGCCGGGCGCGCCGACATCATGGAGCGTCTCGCGCCGGCCGGCGATGTCTATCAAGCCGGCACGTTGTCGGGTAACCCCGTGGCGATGGCGGCCGGCGTCGCGACGATGGGCCTGATCGCCGCCGACCCGGGCCTCTACGAACGGATCCAGAACACGGCCAGGACCCTGGCGCGCGGTCTCGTCGACGCGGCCGACCACGCCCGGGTGCCGCTGGCGGCGAGCGCTATCGGTGGCCTCGCGGGGTTCTTCTTCTCCGAGGACGAGGTCGCCGACTACGACGCCGCCCGCGCTACGGATCCGGATCTCTACGCGCGCTTCTTCCGGGGGATGCTCGAGCGCGGGGTCTATCTCCCTCCGTCGCGCTTCGAGGCGCTGTTCCTCTCCGCGGCACACACCAGCGAGCACGTCGAGACGATCGTCACCGCTGCCGCTGAGGTTCTAGCCGACCGCTAGCTACTCGCGGCGACCGAGGATCAGCCAGAGCGCGACCACGATCGCCACCAGCGTCGCGGCCATGACGATGAACGCGACGCCGCCGTTGTTGGTGGCCGTCTCGCCGCCGGCGTTGATGCCGGTCGAGCATGCCGCCAGGAACAGCAGCGCGAACGCCCCCAGCGTCCGCGCGATCGCGCTACGAGGTCCCATTCGCCCCGGCCTCTCGCTCGCGGCGGACGCGCCGTTCCGACAAGGACAGACCCACCAGGTGGAGCACCAAGAGCACGAACGTCCCCGCGGCGATATAGCGCGCCTTGCCCAGCGGGTTCCCCTCGGCAAAGCGCATCACGACGGCGATCTGGCCTGCCTCCTCGATGCGTTCCGCGACCTGGTCCTCCGGCATCTTCTCGCGGCCCCGGAGCTGCTTCGGGGTCAGCTCCTTCAGCGCCGCTTCCTGAGCCGCGGCCTCGGACATCTCCAGCAGCGTGATGCCGAACTGGCCTTCGTCGGTCTCCATCAGGCGGGTGGAGTCTTCCACCGGGATGGTCTCTTCGGCCGAGGCGAACGCGGTGGCCTTCTTGTCGTCGATCCTCTGTTGGAGATACTCCGTCGCGTCGCCCTCGAGCTCGGTCCCACGCGTGACCTCCGCGGGGTCGTCCTGGTTCGGCGGCGCCCACGGGGAATCGGGGTAGCTCTCTGCCTGGGGGAAGTCGAGCGCGGCCGGGTCGTCGCCGATGTCGATGGGCTCCCAGTGGGCGATGCTCTCGGAGGTCGGCTTGCCGAACTCGCCCACCGGCCCGAGCGGCTCGCCGTACGACCACACCAGCGCCATGATCAACAGGAACGCGAGCGTGACCGAGGCGGTCACGAAGTACGCGAGGCGGGCGCCGAGGATCATCATGAGCAGCAGCCAGATGCTGCCGCAGAAGATGACGATCGCGGAGATCGTCGCGCCGACGCCGACGACGAAGATGGCGTCGATCTCGAGAGCTATCTCCACCGGTCTCCTAGAGGGTCCGCTCGTAGCGCATGACGGCCTCTATCTGGCCCTGGGTGAGGGGGTAGGGCGGGACCGGGATGCCCTGCGCCGGAGCTTCGCCGAACGCCGGCATGAACGCGTAGCGCCGGCCGTTGGTGATCGTGGCGAGGTGGCTCCCGGCGAGACCGCGGTTCTCCTCGAGGCCGGTCGGGAGGTGACCGACATCGCCCTTCCACAGCGCCATCCCCGGGTACCACGTCGCCTCCGCTGGCACCTCGAGCGTCGCGAACCCGTCCGGCTCCTCCTCCTTGCCCTGGCCCTCGGGGCCGTGGCAGACCGCGCAGCGAGCCTCGAAGATCTCGCTGCCGGTCGAGCAGTCCGACTTCGCCTCGACCAGGCACGCCTCGCCGAGCTGCACAGGCGCCTCCTGGTTGCCCGGCAGGCTCTGGAGCCACGCGATCACGTCGTCGATCGCCTGGTCGGTCATGCCTCCGCCGTACTCGACCCCCCAGGTCGGCATCGGCGTGCCGGGGCGGCCGCGCTCGATCGTGAAGCGGACGATCTCCTCGTCCCACCGCTGGAAGACGTTGTTGAGGGGGGGCGCCGCATACTTGACCGTCGGCCGGCCGGTGACCGGGTCGGTCGGGCACACGTTGCACGGTTCGGCGAAGCCGCCCCCGGCGGCGTTCTTGCCTTCCGCGGGGCCGTGGCAGTTCGCGCATCCCTGCCCCAGCGACAGGGCCCTCTCTTCTTCCTTGAACTCGACCGGGCCCGCCTCGGGGTCCAGCTCCGGCGGGTTGGCGAAGATCAGCGCGCCGCGGTGCAGCGACTCCTCTTCGAAGCGCGCTGCGAACGCTTCCTGGCGTTGGCGCTCGGGGAGCCAGTACGCGGGGATGAACACCGCGGTGGCCAGCAGGGCCAGGATCCAGCCGACCTGGATCCGCTCCAGCCGGGGACCCTCGAGGACCTCGTCGGGCTGGCCCGGACGGAGCGCCGGCGGGATGCCGAGGACCACCGCGGGCTTACCGCTACGACCGGTGCGCAGCAAAAAGATGCCCCACAGGAGGGCCGCGGGCACGAGGACGACGGCGGCTACGAGAAGGACGTCACCAGGCTCCAAGCCCCGCTTACCCTTCCTTCTTGCTAGACCGGGACACAGAACGGTCCTTGCGGCTCGGCGAACTTGCCCCACGTGTCGGTCCCGCGCGGGGGCCCTTCCTGGACGGCGCCGGTATCGACCACGACCTTGTCCGCTTCGATCGTCACCGGGAACCGGTCCAGCCCGCGCGGCGCGGGCCCGCCGTAGTACTCGCCGTGGAGCCGGTACTTCGATCCGTGACAGGGGCACTCGAACAACTGGGACTTGGCGCAGTGGGGGACCGAGCACCCGAGGTGCACGCACTTCCGGTAGAGCGCCTGGAGCTTGGTGTCCTTGGCATTGACGGCGAGGTAGACCGGCGCGTCGGCGGTGCCCTCGTAGTAGGTGAGCCAGAAGCGTCCCTCGGCGACGAAGAACGGGGTGAAGCCGGGGGGACCGACCTTGGCGAGGATCTCGTTGTAGTCGCCGACGGTGATCTTGGTGCCGAAGCCTCCCGTCAGCTTGGGCCACAGGAACGACAGCGAGGCCATCCCGAAGAAGCCCAGGAACGCCGAGAAGGATGCGGTCGTCGCGCGGTTGAGGAACTGACGCCGCGACACGGCCAGCTGGTCAGGCGTCAGGGGCTTGCGCTCGCGCGCCGGCACCTTGGTGACGGTCACCTCTTCCTTCGCCGCGGTGGGCCCCTCGCTCTGGGCGTAGGTCTCGGCGGCGGCAGCGGTTCCGGCGCCGGGGTGCGCGCGCGACTCCGGTCCCGTCGCCGCGCCGGCTTTGCGCTGGCGGCGGATCGTCACGTTCGCCATGAAAAGGGCCCACAGGCCGATGCTGGCAGCAACGACGATCAAGGCGATCGTGCCGGGGCTCACGCTGGGACCTGCGCGTTAGAGCTCAAAGAACATTCCGCCTTCCCACGGGAACACGAAGTTGAAGCCGGGCCCTCGGAAGAACATACCGAGGATGACCAGCACCGCGAAGCTGAGCATGAAGAAGCTGAACAGCACGATCGCGAGCTTGCGGTCGTCGGGGCGCGTCGAAGGGTTGCGGTCGATGAACGGCGCAGCCATCAAGCCGATGATGATCACCGTGGGGATCGTCACCCCGGCGACCTGGGGGTGGAAGTAACGCAGGAGCTCCTGCAGGCCGAGGAAGTACCACGGCGCCTTGGACGGGTTGGGGGTCTGGTTGAAGTTGGCCAGGTCCCGCAGGGGAGCGTCGACCGCGACCGACAGGAACGTGATCAGGGCGGTCACCACCAGCAGGGACACGAACTCGGCGGCCATCAGGTGCGGCCACACGTTGACCCGGTCCATGGGCTGGCGCTCGACCTTCTGGATCGCCTCGGGCTTGACGACCGCGAGCAGCCGCTGCACGCGCTCGGGCACCGCGCCGCCGTTGCCCACCGCCTTGCGACCCCCGGGAGGGCGGGCGGCTGCGGCGGGTTTCGCGGCCGCGGGTTTGGCCGCCGGCTTCGCGGCAGGTTTGGTTGCGGTCGCGGGCGCCGCTTCCGCCGCCGGAGCGTCCGCCTCGCCGTCGGCCGGCTTGTCCGCGGCAGGCTTCGGTGCGTCAGCCGCCGCGGGCTCGCCCTCGGCGGGCTCCGCCGGTTTGTCCTCGGCGGGGGCGGCTACGGCCTTCGTGGGGTCGGCGGCGCCCCGCTGCGCGCGCACGCGCGCCGCCTTCGCCCTCGCTTGGGCGACCGCGGGGGACGACCCCTTGGCCGTCTCGTCGGCCAGGACCTGGTCGTAGACCTCGTCGGGTGTGGGCATGGCTTCTCCTCGTCCCTACATGGGACCCGAGATACCTCCGTCCTTGCGAACCCTCCAGAAGTGGATCGATACGAATATCAGCAGCGCCAGAGGAAGCACCCAGACGTGGAGGGCGTACCACCGGAGCAGCGTCTCGGGCCCGATGACCGGGCCTCCGAGCAGCGCGAACTGGACCGCATCGCCGACCATGGGCGAGTTCTTCATCATCTCGGTGCCGACGGTTACCGCCCAGACGGCGAGCTGGTCCCAGGGGAGGAGGTACCCGGTGAACGCGAGGAGCAGCGTCATGAGGAACAGCAGCACGCCGACGATCCAGTTGAACTCGCGCGGGGGCTTGTACGAGCCCGTGTAGAAGACGCGCGCCATGTGCAGCATGACGCTGATGACCATGAAATGGGCGCCCCAGCGGTGGAGGTTGCGCACGAGGACCCCGAACGAGACCGTCGTGTGGAGCCGCTGCATGTCCGAGTACACGATGTTCGTCTCGGGCCGGTAGAAGAACATCAGGTAGATCCCGGTGATCGTGAGGAGGATGAAGAGGAAGAACGTGAGGCCCCCCAAGCAGAGCGTGTACGACAGCTTGATCCCGTGGCGCTTCACTTTCACCGGATGGAGGTGGTAGAGGAGCGAGTTCATGACCACGTAGGCGCGGTTCCGGGGTGAGTCCGCGTAGCCGCGGCGGAAGATCGATCCGGGGCGGAATATCGCCCGCCACACCTGGCTGTTCTGCAACGCGTCGCGATGGGCTGCCAGCTTCTCGCGAGCGTGAAGACGTATCGCCACTCGACCTCTCTCCTCAGGAAGCTTTCTGCGTCTCGGGTACCGTTCCCAGCGCCCGGGCGCCCCTCTTCTTGCCGCCGGTGACCTCGCTCTGGACCAGCGCGCCGGTAGGGCATCGCTCGACGCAGAGGTTGCAGCGCGTGCAGGCGTTGTCGTCGATCAGGAAGAGGATGTCGTTGGACTCCATCTGGTTGGCAAGCTCGACGTTGCCGGCGTCGGCCACCGACGTCGGGTCGACCATGAAGATGCAGTACCACGGGCAGATGTCGACGCAGCCTTCGCAGAGGATGCACTGCTCGGGGATGAAGTCGATGAAGCGCTTCGGCTTGACGGCCGTCTTGAGCCACTCGGCATCGACCAGCTCCATCTCGTAGTCGGCGCGGAAGATGGGCTTCTCGATCGTCTCCATCTTCTTCGGTTCCGGTTCGGCCATCGCTACTTCCCGGGCATGTAGCCCTTGACGACGTCCTGCAGTCCCTTGCTGCCGGTCCGCTTGCGCTTCCGCTCCTGCCAGATGTAGGCCCCGATGAGCATCACCACCAGCAACGTCATCTGGAACCCGTTGGCCACCAGGTCGCGGAAGATCTTGATCTGCGCGGTGTTGCAGCCCCCGCCGGGGTTCGGCGCGCCGCCGAGGGTGGCGCACACCTTGCCCAGGCCGGGGATGTTCTCGCTCCAGGTGATCAGCGTCGCGATGTACTGGTCGAACTTGTAGATGATGATCGAGGGCCCCTGCCCGAGCAGCGCGATCAGCACGATCCAGATGATCGTGCCCAGCACGATGGCGCGTGTCCACGTCATCGGGGCGTCGGTGTACCGGTAGACGCGCTCTCGGACGGCCATGGCGCGGTCATATTACCTGGGGGTCCTGCGGGAACAACGACCCGACCTTGTGCGCTTGAGAGCGCGCGTGGAGTGCGCTCCAGGTGGCGAACGCGCCGAGGTGGGATCAGACGGAAGGGCGCTCTTCGCTCTGGGCGCCGAGGCGGTCGAGCGTTCGCTCGAGCCGCCGCTGCCGGGCTCCGAGCGAGTACAGGTAGCCGCCGATCCCCACCCACACCCCGAGGAACGCGACGAAGAGCCAGCCGATCTCACTCACGTGGTGACCGGCCTCTCGGTCGCGCCGCGGGGCGCGGGACCGGCATCGCCGGCGCGAGCGGTCAGGTCCTCGAGCCGGCCGATCCGCACCCGCAGCGCGAGCAACCACGTGAACAGCAGGGTGAAGGCGATAAGCGCCCCGAAGAACGCGGCCATCTCCGGCGCACCGAGCCCGGATCCTTCCGTCGGGTTCGCCGGGGTCGGCCCGCTCGGATGCAGCGTCCGCCACCAGCGGACCGAGAAATGGACGATGGGGACGTTGATGAACCCGACGATGCCCACGACCGCAGCGAGGCGTCCTTCCCGCGCGGGATCGACCGCGAGGCTCCGTAGGAAGAGATAGCCGAGGTAGGTCAGCCACATCACTAGCGCCGACGTCAGGCGGGCGTCCCACTGCCACCACGTGCCCCACACGGGTCGGGCCCAGATCGGCCCGGTGAAGAGCACCAGCGTGGTGAACAGGACCCCCAGCTCCCCGGCCGCGTGGGCGAGGAGGTCCCAGCGGCGCGCCGACGTCCTGAGATACGCGATCGACGCCACGAAGAGGATCGCGAACGACAGGTACGCGACCCACGCGGCCGGCACGTGGACGTAGAAGATCCGTTGCAGCTGGCCGCCCATGGACGCGTCGGCCTCGCGCGCCACGAAGAAGATCAAGACGAGCGAGATCGCCATCGCGACCCACGCCGCGACCGCCAGCCGCGTCAGGCGGGGGTCGCCGGGGCGGATCTGAGTCTCCGGGCTCCTCACGGCAGGCGACACTACCCCCGGGCACGCGCTAGCTCGCGGCGAGCTCCTTGATCTTCTCGGCGGTCAGCGCCGCGAAGCCGTCGACGAGGAGATCCGCCGCGTCGAGGTCCTGGTGGCGCGTGTAGTCGTTCGGGACGACGACGCAGCGAAGACCGGCGGCCTTGGCGGCGCGCAGTCCCTGCCGCGAGTCCTCGATCGCGACCGCGCGGCCCGGATCCAGGCCGAGACGCTCGAGCGCGGTGTGGTACGCGGACGGGTCGGGCTTCTTGTTCGGTGCCTCCTCGGCGGTGATCGCTACCGCGAAGCGTTCCAGGCCGTAGAGACGGTCGACGAGCGGCTTCACCCACTCGGGACTGCCGGTCGTCACGATAGCGAGCGTCACGCCGCTCTCCTCGAGGGCGTCGACCAGCTCCGGCGCGCCGGGCCGCGCGGGGATCCTCCCGGCCTCGACCAGCTCGAGGAAGACCTCGTTCTTGCGCTCGTGCAGGGCCGGCACGACGCGCTCGATCTCGGCTCGCGCCATCCCCTCGCCGGTGAGGTAGTAGGTCAGGCGCTCCTTGCCGCCGGTGATCTTCAGCAGCTCGCCGTAAGGGTCCTCGTCCCAGCGGTAGGGCAGGCCCGCGTCCTCGAAGGCGCGGTTGAACGCGATCCGGTGTCCGTGCCGTTCGCTGTCGACGAGGGTGCCGTCGACGTCGAACAGGACCGCGTCGAGCTCGGGCATCGGGCAACTCTAGGAGGTCGCGGCGCCCGACCGGCGCGCCTGGACGACGAGCCGCACGCCCATGACCGTAAGGAACAGCGCGAAGAACGTCTCGAGGCGGTCCGGGTCGACAGCCAGCGCGATCCGGGCGCCCGCGAGGGCTCCCGGTATCCCTCCGAGCGCGAGCAGCCCCGCCACGGGGAAGGAGACGTAGCCTCGGCCTCGGTGCGCGAGGACCCCTGCGATAGCGGCGGGCACGATCACCAGCAGGGACGTCCCTTGGGCGAGGTGTTGCGAGCGGTCCAGCACGAGGACGATGAAGGGAACGATCACGACGCCTCCTCCGATGCCGAAGAGCGCCGAGAGCCCACCGGCCACGACCCCGAAGGCGACGATGGCGGCGACGAGCGGACCGGTCAGCTCCACAACATGGTTCCCGCGACGGCAAGCAGCAGGATCCCGAACGCGGTCTCCAGGCGCTCCTCGGACATGGCCGCCATGACGCGTGCCCCGAGCGGCGCACCGGCGATCGCTCCCAGGGCGAGGAGCGCGGCCACGCCGATGTCGGTCTCACCGCCGGCCGCGAACGCGGCCGCTCCAACCGCCCCCATCACCACCACGGCAGCCAGCGACGTCCCGTGAGCCTCGTGCTCGGACAGTCCCGCGGCCAGGGCCACGAGCGGAACCATGACCACGCCTCCGCCCACTCCGAGGAGCCCGCTCATCAACCCCGCGGCGAACCCGCTCGCGATCACGGCGACCGTGTGGCCGGACGACGTCACCGAGCTATGCCGATAGCAGGCGGTCGAGCTCGAAGTGCATCGGGTCGGGGCGACTCCACCATCCGCCCCACTCGAAACCCCACTTCTCGAAGATCTCGACGATGCGCGGGTCGAGGTTGCCGCGCGTGCCGAGCCCGTTCTCCGAGACGTTGATGTCCACCGCAAGCCCGAACGCATGCATGGAGAGGGCCTTGCCCGGGTCGCGGTCGATGAAGCGAGGGACGTAGCAACCTCCGTACTGCGACGGATCGATCAGACCGGCCAGGCCCGCGCGCTGGATCTCGGCCAGGGCCTCGTAGAGCTGGCGGAACATGATCCGGTGGCACGTGACCCCCCCCAGGATCGGCACCGTGCCGCTCGCGATGTTCGCTTCCACCCATCCCGGATCGGGCTCGATGAAGCCGTCCTCGAGGATGCGGAAGCTCATCGCACCGACCGCGGTGCCGCCCGCGGCCGGCGGCGGCGGCGGCGCCTCCCCCGCCCCGGGCTCGTCGGGCACCGAGAGGGCGCGGACGCGCGCTCCGGGGAAGAGCTTGCGAAGGGAGCGCCGGATCGGCTCGAGGTCTGCCTTCGGGCGCGCCGCGACGAGCAGCAACGCCGGGTCG
Source organism: Actinomycetota bacterium (assembly GCA_046262015.1). Classification (GTDB taxonomy): domain Bacteria; phylum Actinomycetota; class CADDZG01; order CADDZG01; family WHSQ01; genus JBHENN01. The sequence continues at coordinate 22,549 of JBHENN010000091.1, forward strand.
GGCAGATCGAGCTGGACCCCGGTGTGCTCGTTCACCAGCACGTCGGGCGCCGGCGCGCCGGTCTCGGCGAGCGCGCCGATCCCCAGCTCCATCGCGCCGAGGTCGAGTCGCCCTGTGCCGGAGGTGTCCAGCCGGCGCGCCGCATCGAAGCCGAGCACCGCGTTGCCCAGGAGCAGCGAGGTCCAGACGAAGTCGGCATCGCGTGTGACAACGGGAGTCAGCGGGCGCAGCTGCATCGGGTCGGCCGCCGCAACGCGTAACCGGGCGCGCCGGTGGCCGAGAGCGGCTCGTACGCGCCCCACACGCACCGGCACGATCAGCGCGACGCCCGGCTTGTTACGGGCCCGCTTGATCCGTCGGTCGGTCGCGGGGGCGGCCAGCTTGACGGCGAACGCAGGCGTGGCATCGACCACGGGCGGGAGCGCCAGCGTCTGGTCCAGCTCGGGGGCCGGCACCTCGGCCTGCTCGGGTACGGATCCGCCGCACGCGCCGAGGACCACGGCGACCGCGGCGAACGCGGTGAGTGCGCGCGTCCTCATTCCAGCACGTACTCGAACGCAAGGGCGCCGACCGTTGCGAACACCACGTCGAACGCGATCAGGATGCCGAACCAGCCGCGGGCCGCGACCTGGTCGAGGCCGCGCCCGACGAACAGGTCCGACGTCAGCTCTACCGCCGCGACGAACACCGGGACGAGCGCGGGTAGAGCCAGGATCGGAAGCATCAGCTCGCGACTCGACGTCTGCGCCGCCAGCGCGGCGAACAGGGTCCCTATCGCGACGAAGCCCAGATCCACCAACAGGACCACGAGTACCAGCGCCGGCCAGTCGCTCCCGACGTCCAGCTGGAAGAAGAAACCGGCCGCGGGGATAAGGAAGACTTCGACCACCACGATGAACGTGAGGTTCGTCAGGGCCTTGGACAGGAACAGCCCCGACCGGTCGAGCGGCATCAGCAGCAAGGTGTCGATCGCGCCGTCGTCTCGTTCGACCTCGAACGCGCGGGCGAAGCCGATCAGCCCCGCGAACAACACGGTCACCCAGACGAATCCGGCCAGCACGTCGGCGATCCGTAGCTCCGTCCCTGAGACGCCGGCGGCGGCGCGAGCGCCGGTCCCCGCCACGGCGAACGCCAGTAGCAGCATCACGGCGAACGAGAACGCGAGCATGGGCGGCAGCGTCGACCGGCCACGCGCCTCGATCCGGAGGTCCTTGACCGCGAGGGCCCGCGTCTTCGACAGGAACCCGGCGCGCCCGGCGACGGCGCTCACGATGCCGACGCCATCTCGGATCGCAGCCGGTGGCTCACGATCACCCCTTGCTTCAGGATCACGCCGGCATGCGCGTAGGCCTTGACCCGCTTGGCGCCGTGCGTGGCGACGATGCCCACGCGGCCGGCGCGCCACCACTGCCGCAGCGCGTCCGACAGGTGCTCGGCGGCGTCGTCGTCGAGGTTCGCGTAGGGCTCGTCGAGGAACAGGAAGCGCGGCTCGTGCAGCACGGCGCGCGCCACCGCGGCGCGGCGCGCTACCCCGGCCGACAGCTCCCCCCCCCTCCGGTCGGCGTCGGTGCCCAGGGCCAGTGCCCCGATCACCTCGTCCACGCGTTCCGGTGCCAGGTCGTACAGGCGCGCGCCGAGCTCGAGGTTCTCCCGCACGGTCAGTCGTCCGTAGAGCCCGCTCGAGTGCCCGACGTAGCCGACCTCCCGGCGCAGCTCCTCGGCGCGCGACCGGTGCCACGCCACTCCGTCGAGCGTGACGTGGCCGGCCGACGGGCGAAGGAGCCCGGCGAGCACGCGCAGGAGGGTCGACTTCCCCGAGCCGTTCTGCCCGAACAACCCGACGATCCCCGGTTCGAGCCGAAGGTCGAGGTCCCGCAGCGCCACGGTCCCTCCGAACGAGACGCGCACCTTATGGAGGACGATCACGGCGCCGGCTCCGCACCTGGCGCGCCGGGGACGCGCCCCTTCAGGGTCTTCCGCTGCACGCTCCATTGTTCGCGCGACAGCTCGCCCGACTCGTAGCGCAGATCGAGGCGCGCCAGCTCCGCCACGAGCGCGTCGCGCGCGGTCGGGCCGGTGCCCACCGCAGGCGTCTGGCGCGCCCATCGACGCCTCCGGACAACGACGAAGCCGGTCAGCACGGTGAGGGCGAGCGCGATCGGCACGAGCGCGGCCATCCAGTTGGGTGCGACCGAGGCGCGCGCGATCGCCAGCAGTTGGATCGGGTCCCCGGCGTCGACGGTCTCCTCCCCGCTCCACCTTCGATAGCGGGTGTTACCGATCGTTACCCGGCCGTCGTCCTCGAGGCGGTTGCTCAGCACCTCCAGCGGTGGTGTCGCGTGTACGCCGACGTCCAGGATCGGGTAGAGCGCGGTGCGAGACAGCTCGAAGGAGCCACCGCCCGCTCCCGGGACGCGGTAGCCGAAGGTGATCTGGGTGTCGCCGGGAGGGATCGCGACCGTGGCCCCGAAGCCGAAGTCGGTGGGAACGATCTCGGGGATGTCGATGTCGGCCGCGATGATGCGCTGGTCGGTCGCGTCGCTCGGTATGGCGAAGCCCAGCGTCGGGATCGGACGCTTGTCGCGGCCCCCCGCATCGGCTCCTCGTCCGATGTAGGCGTGCTCCGACCGGTTGACGACGCGAACGGTCTCGACGACCCCGAGGTCGCCCTCGTCGACCGTGAGGAACAAGAGGTCGCGCCGGATCAGGATCGCGGTGGGATCGGTCGTCGTGTCCCACACGTGCAGCTTCGAGTCGATCACGGGCTGGCGCCGCGGGAGATCCGGGATCGAGATCGCGCCGCCGGCGAAGGTCCCGCCGTCCCAGTGGGCATCGAGCGCGTAGAAGCGGTCGTCGCCGGTGGCCAGGTCGGCGAACTCGTAGCGTCCGCGCGCATCGGTCGTGGCGTTCCTGGTGAGCCGCACGGTCCCGTCGTCACGGCCGCCGACGAGGACGACGCGCACGCCCTCCTGGGGGCGGCCCGTGCTCTCGTTGATCACCGTGCCGCGGATGACGCCGTCGCGCGCCCCTGCCGCCGCGGCGGGTAGGGCGCAGAGGGCCGCGGGGGCGAGGACCGCCGCTAGGAGCCGCATCGGACGCACGCCCCGGCGCCGTCGCGCAGCGCCCCGCACGACGGGCACGAGAGCCGCAGCTTCATCGCCGCGACCTCGGCCTCGATGTCGTCGGGTCCCCCGGAGGGGAGCTCCGCGTCCCCGCCCGGCGTGGCGAGCGCGTCCAGTTGCCGCAGCGCCGCTATCGCCTCGGCCTCGTAGGTGGCGCGGAGGACCGCGAAGTCATCGTCCGAGAGCTTACCGACGAGCCGTTCCTGTTCGAGGTCCACGATGGCATCGAGCGCCGCCCGCGTGCGACCGCTGGCTTCGTGGGTCTCGGGCTCCCCGGCGGGCTCGGCGGTCGCCGCCCCCCGCCGGAGCGGACCGACGACGTAATAGATAGCAACGGCGACCATGGCCGCGACGATCACGATGCCCACCGCGGCCGCGCTCACGCGCCCTCCTCCCGACGCGCCGCAAGCGCGGTCTCGAAGCGCGCGCGTTCCTGCGCGGTCACGCCTCCCGCCGCCACGGTCGCCCCTGGCGGGACTCTCAAGGTCCAGCGGCGGGCCAGGGCGAGAGCCAGCACTCCTCCGAGGACGAGGGCGGCCCCCGGCAGCAGCCACGCCAGCAGGCCGACCGCATCCCGAGCCGGGACGGCCCGGATCCCGGGCCCGAACTGTCCTTGCAGCTCGTCCATGATGCGGGCGCGGCTCCAGCCGTCCCGGACCCATCCCTCGATGCGGGAGCGAAGCTCCATCGCCTTGCTCGACGGGCAATCGAGCAACGTGACGCCGGCGCAGTACGGCGACATCACCTGGGCGGCGATGTCGTTCGCGACGTCTTCGGGCGCGGCGCCCGCGGGAGACGCGACGAGCACGATCACGATCGCGGCCAGTAGACCGGGTCTCATCGGGTCGCCACCGCCGGCTCCCGCACCGGGACCGCGGCGCGCGCTCGTACCGGTCCCGCGGCGGCCTCGGTGAGGAGCAGCGCCATCCCCGCCGCCATGACGATCGCGCCGCCCCAGATCCACCACGTGAGCGGGTTCACGAACGCCCTGACCGCGGCCGTGCCGTCGCGGTCGAAGGACGTGATCACGACGTAGAGGTCCTCGACGGGCGTCGTCCGGATCGCGACCTCGGACTGTTGCTGCTGCTGGGCGAGATGGAAGTTGCGTTGGGGGCGCATCGTGGCGATCGTTTCCCCGCCGCGGGCGACCTCGAGGTGTGCCGTCGTGATCCTCTTCTCGGCCGTGGTGGTCTGGTCCACGTCCGCGTACGTGAGCGAGTAGGCCCCGACGCGCATCGAGTCCCCCAGCCCGAGCAGACCCTGACGCTCCGTGCGGAAGGCCGACCCGCTGAGGCCCAGCGCGATCAGCACGACACCGAGGTGCACCACGTACCCTCCGTAGCGCCGCCGGTTGCGGAGCAGGGTCTTGCGCAGCGACGCCGGCCACCCGAGGCGCTCCCTCGTCCGATAGACGGCGCTGCCGCGCACGAACTCGGAGATCACCGCGGTCGCGGTGAACGCGCACAGCGCGAAGGCGAGCAGCGCACCCGGGCTGCGGACACCTGCGGCCGCCGACGCGAGCGCCACAGCCGCGCCGAGCGCCAGCGGCACTCGAGCCGCGCGCACGAATGCGCCCGAGCTCATGCGGCGCCACGAGATCAGCGGGCCGATGCCGGTCAGGGCGATCAGAGCCAGGGCTATGGGCACGAACACCGAGTTGAAGAAGGGGGGTCCGACCGACAGACGGACCCCGGTGGTGACCTCCGCGACGATGGGATAGATCGTCCCCCACAGCACGGTGAAGGCAGCGGCGAGGAAGAGGACGTTGTTAGCGAGGAACGCCGACTCCCGCGACAGCAGCGAGTCGAACCGGCTCTCGCTGCGCAACCGGTCGTAGCGCCATGCCACGACGCCGAACCCACCGACGAGCATCAGCGCGAGGAACGGCAGGAACCACCGGCCTATCGGCCCCTCGGTGAAGGTGTGGATGCTCGAGAGCAACCCGGAGCGCGTCAGGAAGGTCCCGAAGATGGCGAGCGCGTAGGTCATCAGGATGAGCGAGACGTTCCACACCTTGAACATCCTGCGCTTCTCCTGGATCACGACCGAGTGCAGGAACGCGGTCGCGGTGAGCCACGGCATGAACGAGGCGTTCTCGACCGGGTCCCATGCCCAGTAACCGCCCCAGCCCAGCTCGGTGTACGCCCACGCCCCCCCGAGGACGATCCCGATCGACAGGGCGCTCCACGCGAACATCGTCCAGCGGCGCGTCCCCCGGAACCAGCCGTCGTCCAGTCGGCCCGACAGCATGGCCCCGAGGGCGAACGCGAAAGGGATCGAGAAGCCCACGAACCCGGTGTAGAGGAGCGGTGGGTGGATCAGCATCCCCGGCGACTGCAGGAGCGGGTTGAGCCCCCGGCCGTCGGCGGGGATCGCCGCCGTCTGCGTGAACGGGTCGGCAGGAAGCAGCAGCAGCACGAGGAAGAACAGCGCGATCCCCGAGAGCACGCTTCCGGCCCAGTAGGTCGCACGCAGCCCGACCCTCGCCGCCCCCCGCCCTCTCGCGGCCACCGCGACGGCTGCGAAGACCACGAGCAACAGGGTCCACAGCAGCAAGGAGCCTTCCATGCCTCCCCATAGCGCGCTCAGGGTGTAGGCGGGAGCGAGCGAGCGCGACGAGTAGTTGACGACGTACTCGAGCGAGAAGTCGTGGGCCACGAGGGCGGTCACCAGGGCGACGGCGGCGAGGCTCACGAAACCGGCGGCCACCGCGGCCGCCCGCACCGCCGCACCGCCGAGGTCCCGGCGGTTCCTCGCCGCGGCGAGCACGAACAGGACCAGGGCGACCACCGTGAACAGCGATGCGGCCGCGACGGACGGCCGCCCGAGCGAGGCGAGGGACCTCATCGCTGAGCCCCCATCAGGTCAGGCCTTGGCTTGGAACTTCGAGGGGCACTTCGCCAGCACCTGGGTGGCGGTCAGGGTCCCGCCGTCGAACCGCCCCAAGGCGACGACCTCGGAGCCGTCCTCGAACGCGTCGGGCAACGGGGTGTCGGTCGTCACCTCCACCGTTCGGCGGCCGTCCGTGACGGCGAACCCGGTGGTCAAGCCGCCGCGCTCGATCGACCCCGGGACGACCTTGCCGTTGAGGCGGAGGTCGTGATCGACGCTGCTCGGGCCCAAGGCAAGCACCTCGGTCGGCGTGTAGTAGAAGGCCGCCGCCCCGGGCCTGCTCATGGCCCACCCGACGAGTGCGATGAGGGTCACCGCGACGACCCCGCCCCCGATCGCGAACTTGGCGCGCCGGCGGGAAGGAGGAGGGGTGAGAGGCTGTTCCATCGACCCAGAGACTAAATGGTGGAGGAGCCATAGTGGCCAACCCGTACCCGCTCGACCTGCGGGGCGACCTGCTCGATCGCGGTCTGAGGCTGGCCTACATGTCCCTCGGGTGGAACGCCCTCGAGACGGTGGTCGGCCTCGGGGCAGGCGTCGCGGCCTCGTCGGTGGCGTTGATCGGCTTCGCGCTCGACTCGATCGTCGAGGCGTCGTCCGCGGGGGTGATCGTGTGGCGCCTGCGAAGCGAGCGGAGCGGGGCACGCACCGCGGCCGAGGCCGAGACCAAGGCTATCCGGCTGGTGGCGGTCGCCTTCGTCGCCCTGGCACTGTACGTCGGGCTGCGCGCCCTGCTCGACCTCGCCGCCGGCACCCGGCCCGAGGAGAGCATGGTCGGCATCGCCCTCGCGCTCGTGTCCCTCGTGGTCATGCCCGTGCTGGCATGGCGTAAGCGGGTCGTAGCCCGGGGGCTCGACAGCCGGGCCGTCCAGGCCGACTCGCGGCAGACCTCGCTGTGTACCTACCTGTCGGCTTTCTTGCTGGTGGGCCTCGCGGCGAACGCGTGGTTCGGGTGGTGGTGGGCCGACCCCGCGGCGGGCGTTGCCATCGCGGCCCTCGCAGGGCGCGAGGGGATCGAGCTGTGGCGGAACGACGACCTCTGCTGTGCCTAGTCGAGGAGCGCGGCGACCTGTTTCTCCAGCACCGGCCGGGTCAGGGCCCCGAGGTACGCGCTGCCGCGCGCGTCGGTCAGCACCTTGCCGACCGCGAGGGGCGCGATCGTGCCGTCACGGTCGATGAAGAAGGTCTGGGGCAAGAAGCGGTCGTTGATGCGGTAGGCGTCGGCAAGCTCGCCCTCTACGTCGCGGACGATCGGATAGCTCATGCCGAAGGCCTTCGCGAAGTCCGCCGCCGCCGCCGGGGTGTCGCGTTCGACGTCGACGCCCACCACGACCAGGCCGTCGGCGCGGTGCTTGCGCCACACGGCGTCGAGGAGCGGCGCCTCCTCGCGGCACGGGTCGCACCCCGACCACCAGAAGTTGAGGACGACCACCGAGCCCTCCAGGTCGTCGTCGGAGAGGGTTCCCTCGAGGTCGCCGGCTGCGGTCACGCGGGGAAGCTCGAACCCGGGTGCCGGCGCGCCGGGCTCGATCTCGGCCGCGGGACCAGGTCTGAGGACCCCGTAAGCGAGGAGGCCCAGCAACGCTCCTCCTGCTAGGAGCGAGGGGAGGAACCGCGCGACGCGTGACGCGCCGGAGCCGTGCTCGAGCTCGTCTCTCGGGACCATCTCCGCGCGAGGCTACCCGTGCGTGGGGTCAGATATATTCCGCTCGTCTGTCGGCACCCAGCGGAGAGGGCATGCGAGGTCACACGGTAGCCAGACGTCTGCTGATCGCGCTCGCAGCACTCTGCGCGCTCGCCCTGGCTTCGTGTGCCAATGCCGACGCGCCGCAAGACGTCTTTCGCCCGGTGGGAGACCATGCGATCAAGGCCGACCGGCTGTGGGACATCGTCTTTCCGATCGCCGTCGTCATCTTCTTCTTGGTCCAGGGGGCTCTCGTCTTCGCCCTGGTCAGGTTCAGGCACCGGCCGGGGCGCCAGGCCGAGCAGTTCCACGGCAACACCAAGCTCGAGGTGATCCTGACGCTGGTCCCCGCGATGATCCTCGCAGGGATCGCCATACCCACGGTCAAGACGGTCTTCGAGCTCGCCGAGCCGCCTAAAGGCGACGATGTCATCAACGTCACCGTCATCGCTCATCAGTTCTGGTGGGAGTACCGGTATCCGGACCTCGGGATCGAGACGGCGAACGACATGCACATCCCGACCGGCGTACCGGTCGCGGTCGCCATCAAGGGGGTCACGATCGAGGACGACGTGATCCACAGCTTCTGGGTCCCCCGGCTGGCGGGCAAGCAAGACGCGGTCCCGGGTAGGACCACGCACCTCACCCTGCGCACCGACCAGGAGGGCACCTACAAAGGGCAGTGCACCGAGTTCTGCGGGCTCTCGCACGCCAACATGCGCCTTCAGGTGATCGCCCAGTCACCGGAGGAGTTCGACGAATGGGTGGCCGAGCAGCGCCGGCCGGCGGCTCCGGCCGAAGAGGGGCTCGCGGCCGAGGGCGAGAAGCTGTTCTTGGCAACCACCCCCGGATGCATCAACTGTCACGCGATCGGCGGCACCGACGCGCAGGGGGACACCGGCCCCGACCTCACCCACTTCGCCTCCCGGGAGCTCTTCGCGGGCGACACCTTCGTCAATAACGATGCCAACCTCGCTCAGTGGCTGGAGAACCCGCCCGAGATGAAACCGGGGGCTCGCATGCCCGATTACGGTTTGACCAAGGCCGAGATCGACGCTCTGGTCGCATACATGAGGACGCTCGAATGACCTATCGGCATCAGCATCCCCACGACGAGGACGAGAGGAAGGACTGATGGCGACAAGCGCGGCGGTGGCCGGCAGGCCCGGCATGTTCCGCAGGCCCGCTGCCAAGACCGGTTGGTGGAGCTGGGTCACCACGGTCGACCACAAGCGGATAGGGATCCTCTACGGGGTCACCGCATTCATCTTCTTTTTGATCGGCGGTGTCGAGGCCCTGTTCGTGCGGATGCAGCTGGCGGGCCCGAACGGCGAGGTGCTAAGCGCGGAGCTCTACAACCAGTTCTTCACCATGCACGGACTGACGATGATCTTCCTCGTCGTGATGCCGATGAGTGTCGCGTTGATGAACTACTTCATCCCGTTGATGATCGGGGCGCGGGACGTCGCCTTCCCTCGCCTTAACGCCATGAGCTATTGGGCCTTCGCCTTCGGGGGGATCTTCCTGTACACGAGCTTCTTTTTGGGCGGCGCGCCGGCGGGTGGGTGGTTCGGATACGCGCCGCTCAACCGGATGGAGACGGGCATGACGTTCTACTCGATCGGCCTGCAGATCCTCGGGGTGGCTTCGCTGGCCGGCGCCGTGAACTTCATCGTCACGATCCTGAACATGCGCGCTCCCGGCATGACGTTGATGCGGATGCCCGTCTTCATCTGGATGAGCCTCGTCACCTCGTTCCTGATCCTCTTTGCCATGCCGGTGATCGCCGTCGCGTTGTTCCAGCTGATGTTCGACCGTGCCTTCGATGCGAACTTCTTCAATCCTCTCAAGGGCGGCGACCCGATCCTGTGGCAGCACCTCTTCTGGGTGTTCGGCCATCCCGAGGTCTACATCCTCATCCTCCCGGCGATGGGCATCGTCTCCGAGATACTCCCGACGTTCGCGCGCAAGCCCTTGTTCGGATACGCCGCCATCGTGTTCGCGGGTGCCGCCATCGGGTTCATGGGGTGGGGCGTATGGGCCCACCACATGTTCGTTGCGGGGCTCGGACCGGTAGCGAACTCGGCCTTCGCCCTGTCGACCATGTTCATCGCGGTTCCTACCGGCGTGAAGATCTTCAACTGGTTGGGGACGTTGTGGGGCGGTGACATCCGGTTCAAGACGCCGCTTCTGTTCGCCGTGGGGATGGTCTCGATGTTCGTGATCGGCGGTCTGTCGGGGGTGACCCATGCGATCGTCCCGCACGACACCCAGCAGAGCGACACCTATTACATCGTCGCCCACTTCCACTACGTGATCTTCGGCGGAGCGATCTTCGCGATCTTCGGCGGCCTCTACTACTGGTGGCCCAAGATCTTCGGCCGGTACCTCAGCGAGCGTCTCGGCAAGCTGAACTTCATCCTGATGTTCATCGGGTTCAACCTGGCCTTCGGCCCCATGCACATCGTCGGCCTCCAGGGCATGCCGCGGCGGATCTATACCTATCCCGAGGGCATGGGCTGGGACTTCTGGAACCTGGTCGAGACGGTCGGCGGCTTCGTTATAGCCCTCGCGACGCTGATCTTCCTCCTCAATGTGGTGGTGAGTCGCCGTGGCGAGGAGGCAGGAGCCGATCCGTGGGACGGCCGCACCCTGGAGTGGTCGGTGCCGTCGCCGCCGCCGGAGTACAACTTCGCCGAGGTCCCCGTGGTCCGTAACCGGGACGATCTCTGGCACCGCAAGTACGTCACCGACCCCGAGGGCCAGCCGGTCAGGGTCTTCGCCGGCGGGGCGGCCGCCGCGACGCACGACGACGACGGGCCCGAAGAGGGACACGGCATCCACCTGCCGTCGCCCTCGTACTTCCCGGTGCTGGTGGCGGCGGGTCTTCCCATCCTCGGCTACTCCGTCATCTTCCCGTCGGCTCGCCTACCCCTGGCTCTCTTCGGGGTCCTGGTCTTGCTGGTCGGGGTGTACGGGTGGGTCCTCGAACCACAGGCCGCCGAGTGAGCACCCACGAGGGCGCCGTCGCCGCTCCGGCTCACGACGAGCAGCACACGAGTCTCGGCGTCAACAACACCAAGCTGGCGATGTGGGCGTTCCTCGGATCGGAGTGCCTGTTCTTCGGCTCGTTCATCACGACCTATCTGCTGTATCGGAACAGCGTCACCGCGGGGCCGACGCCTCACGAGATCTACGACATCCCGTACACGTCGGTCAGCTCGTTCGTGCTCCTGATGTCGTCGCTGACCATGGTCCTGGCGCTCAATTCGATCCAGAAGGGCGACCATCACGCCAACCGCATCTGGCTCCTCGCCACGGCCTTCCTGGGCATGGTGTTCATCGGCGGCCAGGTGTACGAGTTCACGACCTTCGTCGAGGAGGGTTTGACGCTCAGCACCAGCACCTTCGGCTCGTCCTTCTACGTGCTCACCGGCTTCCACGGCGCGCACGTGACCGTCGGGATCTTGATGTTGCTGTCGCTGGTGTTGATGTCGTCGTTTGGCCGCCTCGGGACCGAGGACGCCCACAAGGTCGAGATGGTGGGGTTGTACTGGCACTTCGTGGACGTCGTCTGGATCGTCATCTTCACGATCGTCTATCTGATCCCGACCAACTAGGAAGGCGTAGTACATGGCGGCGAGCTACGACACGGTGCACGAGCACGAGGAGGACGCACACCGGGTCCACGACCACCCCGGCCCGAAGCAGTACGTGTTCATCGGCGTGGTCCTGGCCATCATCACCGCCATCGAGGTCGCGATCTACTACATCCCCGCCCTCGCGAGCCTCATCGTCCCCCTGCTGATCGCGTTCTCGGTCATGAAGTTCATGCTCGTGATCCTCTGGTTCATGCACCTGCGCTTCGACGCGCGCGTGTTCAAGCGGTTCTTCCTGGTCGGCGTCGTCCTGGCGTTGTCCGTCTTCGCCGTGGTGCTATCCACGTTCTTCCTGCGGGAGTCGACGACGCGCGGGCCGGCTCCGGACGTGATCGAGCCCGAGTAGGGGCGATGGTCCTCGCGGCGGCCGGGGCACGGCTCGAGTGGCACGCACATCTCGATGTGTGGTTCCTGATCGCCGCGCTCCTCGGTGGCTACTTCCTCAGTCTCAGGGTCCTGGCTCCGACCTACGCCCCGGCCGGACGCCCCGCCGCCACGCGCAGCCAGAAGCTGCTGTGGGTGACGGGAGTGATGGTGCTGTGGATCGGCGCCGACTGGCCCGTGCACGAGCTCTCCGAGGACTACCTGTTCAGTGTGCACATGGTGCAGCACACGCTGTTCTCTCTCGTGGCGCCGCCGCTGCTGCTCCTCGGGGTCCCGGCGTGGCTGGCTCGTACGGCGCTCGACCGCATGAGGTTGACCCGAGCGATGCGGCTCCTCACCCGGCCGCTGTTCGGGCTGGTCATGTTCAACGCGGTCATCGTGCTCACCCACTGGCCGGCGCTGGTGAACCTGTCGGTCACGAACGAGCTTGCCCACCTCGCGTTGCACACGCTGCTCCTCACCGTCGCGACGTTGATGTGGTGGCCGGTGGTGAGCCCGGTCCCCGAGCTCGCCCGGCTGTCCGAGCCGGGAAAGATGCTCTACCTGTTCCTGCAGTCGATCATCCCCACGGTGCCGGCATCGTTCCTCACGTTCTCGGACAAGGTGTTGTACACGGCCTATCTGGATGCCCCCAGGATCACCGGGATGTCCGCTCTGACCGATCAGATGGTCGCGGGCTTGGTCATGAAGCTCGGGGGCGGATTCTTGTTGTGGTTTGCTATAGCGATCATCTTCTTCAGGTGGAACGCGCGCGAGGAAGCCGGTCGCATCGAGGAGGTCCCGTGGGAGCAGTTCGAGCGCGAGCTCGAGGCCTGGGACTTGAGGAAGTGACCGTGGAGGACGTGATCTGCTGATGTCGCAACATGCAGGAGGCGGCCCCGACGACCCGATGACGAGCGACGTCAGGGTCCGCCTGCCGCTGCCCTTCGTCATCCCCCTGGTCTCGGTCGCGATCATCGCCGTGATGGTGATCGGGTTCTCGAAGGTCCTGCTCGCGGTCCCCGCGGAGGCAGCGACCGTCCTCGCCCTCGTCATGGCGGTCAACGTGCTGGGAGCGTGCGCGGTCATGGCCCTTCGCCCGGCGATGTCGCGTTCCGGTCTGGTCGAGCTGATGATGGTGGTGGCCTATCCGCTCCTTATCGGTGTCGCGATCGCCCAGTTCGACATCGGCGCTACCGCCGGGCACTCGGAAGCTGCGGCGCACGGGGCCGAGGGGGGCGCCGCCGAAGGCGGGGCCACCACGGTCGTTGCCGAGGGGACCGCGTTCAACCCGGACTCCTTCACCCTCGCCGCGAACGAGGAGAGCACGATCACGTTCGACAACAAGGACTCCCAGCCGCACAACATCAACATCACGGAAGACGAGGCCGGCGAGAAGTCGCTGTTCAAGGGCGACATCATCACCGGCAAGAGCGTCGAGTACACGATCGATCCCCTCAAGCCGGGCGAGTACTTCTTCCGGTGCGACGTCCACCCGGCGATGACCGGGACCGTCACGGTCGAGTAGCGAGACCCCCCTCGGCTTTCGGCTAGATGCGAAGGATCTGGTCGGCCGCGGCGGCCGTGAACAGCAGGGCCAGGTAGTAGATCGAGAACCGGAACAGGCCCCAGGCGATCCGTGGCGTCGGGTTGCGCCGGAGCCTTACCGCCCACCAGATGAAGATCCCGTTCAGCAGCACCGTGACTGCCAGGAACAGCACGCCCATCTGCGCGACCGAGAAGAACGCAAGACACATCGCCAGCAGCATGAAGGAGTAGAGGAGGATGTGGCGCGTCGTCTCCTCGCGCCCGTAGACGACCGGCATCATGGGCACGCGCGCGGCGGCGTAGTCCTTCTCGTAGCGCATCGCCAGCGCCCAGAAATGCGGCGGCGTCCAGTAGAAGACGATGGCGAACAGAGCGAGCGCCGGCAGGTCGACCCGTCCGGTGACGGCGGACCATCCCACCAGCACCGGCACCGCCCCGGCGGCGCCGCCGATCACGATGTTCTGTGGCGTCGAGCGCTTGAGGCCGATCGTGTAGACGAACACGTAGAACAGCAGCGCCGAGGTCGCGAGCAGAGCGGCCGGCAGGTTCACCATGAGGCTCAGGAACGCAAAGCCGCCGGTACCGAGGGCGCTCCCGAACACTAGAGCGGCGCGCGGCTCTACCTTGTGCATCGGCAACGGGCGCTTGCGGGTGCGGGGCATGACCTCGTCGATATCCCGGTCGAGGTAGCAGTTGATGGCGTTCGCCCCGCCGGCGACGAGCGTCCCACCGATAAGGGTGTACAGCACCAGGGTCGCCGGCGGCCATCCCCGGGCGGCCACGATCATCGACGGGACCGTGGTGACGAGCAGCAGCTCGATGATGCGCGGCTTGGTCAGCGCGACGTAGGCGGCGATGCGTTCCCCGCGCGAGCTCACCGCCGGCGCGGTGTCGTCGGCGGGGACGCCAACGCGCTCGAGCGTGTCTTCGACGCGCAGCGTGCCGGTGGGATCGGACACGACCAGCCTGCGCATCTCTACCTTCCGGGTTCGAGGATCGGACGAGCGTTCGCGGCCCTGTCGGCGCGGGTCGCCGCGAGGTCCGGCCGGGAGCTTACCGCCAGGGCCACGAGCGTCCCCCAGATCGCCGCCGCCACCAAGAGATGCAGCGAGACCGCCGCTGCGTTCAGCTCGGTCCACACGTTGAGCGCGCCGAGCGCGAGCTCGACCGCGTAGAGACCCATCGCCGCATGGGCCAGCTTGGCCTGGAAGCCGAGCTCGGACCGGCGCGCCACGACCTTGCTTCCCAGGTGAACCACCACCACCGCGCCGGCCACGGCGAGGACCCGGTGCAGGAAGTGGATCGCGTTGGTCTCGACCGTGAGATCGGGCACCGGCGATCCATCCATGAGGGGCCAATCGGGGAACGCCAGGCCGGCGCCGCGCCCGGTGACGTAGCTGCCGACCAAGAGCACGGCCAGGACCCAACCGGCGGCGGTCCACGCGGAGCGACTCAGTGCGGCGTCTGCGCGCACCGGCAGCCGGTCGTCGAGGGCGAACGCGACGATCGTGAGGTACACGAGGAGCCCCAGCAGCGCCATCGCGGTCCCCAGGTGGAGGGTCACCGAGACGGCCTGCAGTTCGAGCTTGACCACGACCAACCCCAGGAGCGCCTGAGATAACACCACCCCGAACGCCGCGACCGAGGGCCACATCAGCTTCGGGTAACGCGACCGCGCCCGCACGGCCAGGAGAGCGAGCCAGGCCAGGAGGATCACGACGACCGATGCGGCCACCCGGTGCGAGTACTCGATCGCGAGCGCCCGGTTCTCGAGCGCGGGCAGTAGCTCGCCCGAGCACTTCGGCCAGTCGGTCCCGCACCCGAGCCCCGACTTGGTCGCGCGCACGAGGCCGCCTATCGCGACGAGCAGGACCGTGGCGGCGGTGGATCCGACGGCCAGCCGGCGGAATGAGGTCATGGGGCCAGGGATGTTAACCGTCGCTTCCGGCCGCGCTCACCGGCTACGCTCGCATCTCCGATGAGACGACGAGCACATGCGGGGGTCTCGCTGACCGCCGCGCTGACGGTGCTGTTGCTGCCGGCGACGGCGTGCGGCCGCGACGACGCGGCCCCCCAGAGACCGGGAGGCGCCGGCGCGACGGCAACGGCTCCCGGTGACGGCGCCGACGCGTTCAACCAGCCGTTCACCGACACCGAGGTCTACCCGGTGTTCGTGTCGTCCGAGATCGTCGTGGGGGAGAACCGGTTCTTGATGGCTCTGCTGGACGAGCGCGACGCGCCGGCGGGCGGACCCGACACCGAGGTGCACGTCGAGTTCTTCGATCTCGAGCGATCGGCCGAGGACCCGGTGGCGTCCACCGACACGGATTTCATCTGGGCGGTCGAGCCGGTGCGGGGGCTCTACGTGGCCGAGGTGTCGTTCGAGGAGCCGGGACGCTACGGCGCGGCGGTCACGGTCGAGGGGATCGACGAGCCGCTCAAGGCGTCGTTCGAGGTCGCGACCAAGCCGGAAACGCCCGCGCTGGGCGAGCCCGTTCCCCCATCCGATACGCCCACCGCCCGCCGGCGCGCCGACGTGGCTGCCATCTCGAGCGACCCCGATCCGGACATGCGCTTCTACCGGACGTCGATCGCCGGCGCGCTGGCGCGCAAGGAACCCTTCGTCGTGACCTTCGCGACCCCCAAGTTCTGCAGCTCGGAGGTATGCGGGCCGACGCTCGACATCGTCAAGCAGGTTGCCGAGGGCTTCCCCGAGCTCACGTTCATCCACGTCGAGGTCTATTCGAACCTCGACGAGCCGGACGACCTCGAGGTGGTCCCGGCGGTGAAGGAGTGGCGCTTGCCGAGCGAGCCGTGGGTCTTCGTCGTCGACGGACGCGGGCGAGCCGCCGCCAAGTACGAGGGTGTCGTGTCGGCCGGCGAGTTGCGCCGCGCCCTACGGACTCTCTGAGTCCTCGATCGACAGCGCGAAGAGGGTCCCCCCGCGGTCCTCGATCTCGACGGTGACCGGGTCGGCTCCCCGGTGCGCGTTGAGGTGGCCGAGGGCGAACCCGTAGTCGACGTTCTGATCGATCATGATCTCGTAGGTCTCGGATCCGGCCTTGAGCGTGAAGCTCCTCACATCGTTCAGCGACGGTGGATCCAGCGTCGTGATGACCCCGGTCACTTCGAAGCGAGCCGGGCGGTTCCCGGGTGCAGGCTCGCTTCCTCCGCCACACGCGGGAGCGATGCCCACGACGAGCAGGGTCACCACGACGAGGCCGCGCAGCCGTACCCGTCTAGGGTAGGGACGGTGTCCTCCTTCTCGCCGTCGCACGACGAGTTGCGGGACCATATCGAGGGTTGCCTCAGCGCGTTCCTGGCGGACCGCCGCGGCGTCCTCGAAGAAGCCGCGCCCCTGATCGACGAGCTCGAGCGGATGATCCATCTCGGGGGCAAGCGCTTGCGCCCGGCGTTCTGCTACTGGGCCTTCCGGGCCTGCGGGGGGACGCACGGGCCGGAGATAGTGCGCAGCGCCGCGAGCCTCGAGCTTCTCCACACCTTCGCGATCGTTCACGACGACATCATGGATGCATCGGCCACGCGCCGCGGCGCGCCGACCGTGCACGCGGCCGGAGGCCTGGCCGTGGGGATACTCGCGGGGGACCTAGCACTCGTGCTGGCCGACCACCTGTTCGTCACCGCGGGGTTCTCGGGCGGCTCCGCGCGCGCCGCCTTCGACGCGTACTCGCGGATGCGCCAGCAGGTGATCGCCGGCCAGTACCTCGACGTCCGGAGCGCCGAGGCGGCACCCCCCACCGCCGCGGAGGCGCGCCGCCTCGCGGTGCTGAAGTCGGCGCTGTACACGGTGGAGGAGCCTCTCCTGATCGGCGCGCTGCTTGCCGGCCGGCGCGCCGTCGACCTCCACGGCTGGGCGCGTTTCGGCAGGGCCCTGGGGGAAGCGTTCCAGCTGGTGGACGACATCGCCGGGGTGTTCGGCAGCGAGACCGAGGTGGGGAAGCCGGTCGACTCGGACGTGCGCGAGGGCAAGCGCAACCTGTTGTTCGTGTACGCGCTCGAAGGTCTGACGGCCGACGACCGCGACGAGCTGCTGGCCCGCTGGGGACGAGGTGACGATCTCTCCGGTCCGGACGTCCAGCGGGCGCGCGACCTGGTGGCCGGATCCGGGGCACGCGCCCGCACCGAGGAGCTGATCCGGTCGCTGTACCGCGACGCCCTGAACGCGCTGGATGCGTTGGGGCTTGGCCACGAGGTAACAGCCGCCCTCGATGACCTCGCCCGGCGCGCCGTGCATCCCTACGGCCGGAGCCGGTCGGATCCCTGACCGCGCTCCGCGCGGGTCGGCGGCGCGGCGGGTACATTACGCACCGTCGTCCCCGACCCAACGGAGCGCAGGTGGCGGATCCAGAGCAGCTCTACCAAGAGGTCCTCCAGGAAGAGCAGAAGAAGGGCAGCTCCCCTCCGGTCGCCGAGGGACGCGCCAAGGCCGCGCGGGCGCGCGCCGAGCACGGCTCGCCCCATCCCAAGGAGCCGAAGTGGTGGCCCGGCGCACAGCCCCAGTTCGAAGAGGGTGGGGGGGCCGACGCCGCAGAAGAGCAAGAGCCAGCCGAGGCCGAAGAGGCGGCTCCTGCAGCAGAGGCAGCGGCGGAGGAAGCACCGGCGGCAGAGGAAGAACCCGAGGGGGCCCCCGCCGAGGAGCCGGCCGCACCGGCGGAGCAGCCTGCCGCCGCCGACGAGGGCGCACCGCCGGGCGAGGTGACCCCCGACAACGTCCCGGGCGAGACGGCCGCGGCCCAGCCGGCCGCCGCCGCGGTCCCGGCCGCGCCGGATGCCGCCCAACCTGCGGCCGCGGCCAAGCCGGCGGGCGTCACGCACGGCACCACGACCGGCACGCGCTTGCGTCCCGAGGACGAGGTCTCCACCGATGCGCAGTTCGCCGGCCAGACGGCGATGTACGACCGACGGAAGCTGATCGACGAGCTCGTCGCCACGGGGGTGCCGGCGGTGTCCGCGGCCGAGACCGGCCGGTCCCGGACCCCGCTGTTGGCCGTGCTCTACCTCCTGATCCCCCTGCTCGCGATCGGCCTCTTGCAGTCGGCCTCGGGCGGGGGCACCGGGGGCGGCGAGGACGGCGGGGGAGGCGGCGGAGGCGGCGGGGGCGGAGGCACGACCGTGGTCGCCGAGGGCACCGCGTTCGACCCGACCTCGTTCACCCTTCCGGCCGACGAAGAGACCACGATCACGTTCGACAACAAGGACTCCCAGCCGCACAACATCGACATCACCGAGGACGAGGCCGGCGAGAAGTCGCTGTGGAAGGGCGAGATCATCACCGCCAAGAGCGTCGAGTACACGATCGATCCGCTGAAGCCCGGCGACTACTTCTTCCGTTGCGACGTCCACCCGGCGATGACCGGGACCGTCACGGTCGAGTAGCGAGGCGGCCGCGGAGCCGGGGACGACGCGGGGATAGACTCGCACGGCGCTCGTGAAAGTTTTCACAAGCGGCCCAGCCACGCCGGACGCGCATCGATCGGGAGCGGATCAGGAGGGAGCGCGGTGTCGACCGAAGTCGACGTTGCCATCGTTGGAGGAGGTCCGGCGGGGGCCGCCACCGCCCATTACCTGGCCTCCCGGGGACACTCCGTGCTGGTGTGCGAGAAGAAGGTGTTCCCCCGCGAGAAGACGTGTGGCGACGGCCTCACCCCGCGCGCCGTCAAGGTGCTCCAGGAGATGGGCCTGGGAGACGAGCTCGGGACGTGGGAACGGGTCGAAGGCCTACGGGTGCACGCGGGGGGGCGGTCGATGGCGATCCCGTTCCCCCAGCTAGACGACTTCTGCGACTACGGCTACGTCAAGCCGCGCAAGGACCTCGACCGGGTGGTCCTGAACCATGCCGAGGCGGCGGGCGCCAAGGTGCTGTACGGCACGCAGGCGATCGCGCCCGTGTTCGACCGGGGGCTGGCCGCGGGTCTGATAGCGAAGCGCGAGGGGTCGACCGAGGAGATCGCCGCACGGTGGGTCGTCTGTGCCGAGGGCTCCGCGACCAAGTTCTCCGGGGCGCTGGGGCGGCTGCGGGACCTCGACTACCCGATGGGCTTCGCGATCCGCCAGTACTTCGACTCCCCGATGCATCACTCGGGCTGGTTCGAGGGTTACCTCGGGGTTCGGCTCGGTCCCGACGCCCTCCCCGGGTACGGGTGGGTGTTCCCGGTCGGCGACGGCACCGTGAATGTCGGCGTGGGGCTGCTGTCCACCTTCGGTGCGTGGCGCGAGGTCAACCTGGCCGAGCTCCAGGGCCACTTCGTCGATTCGCTGCCCGAGGAGTGGGGGGTATCGCAGGCCACGGCGGTGTCGCGTCCGCGCGCGGGTCGCCTGTTCATGGGGCAGAGCGTGTGGCCTCCGCACGGGCCCGGCTTCGTGATGGTCGGCGACGCCGCCGGGATGATCAACCCGTGTAACGGCGAGGGGATCGCGTACGGCTACGAGACGGGCAGGATCGCCGGTCGCCACATCGACGATGCCCTGCGCTCCGGAGGTCCGACGTCGCTCGACGGTTACACCCGCGAGCTGGAGCAGCTCTATGGCGCCTACTATCGGCTGGGCAGGAGGTTCGTCAAGGTCATCGGCCACCCGCTCATCCTCGACAAGCTGATCTCCCTCGGGATGCGCTCCGAGAAGATGATGAGCTTCGTCCTTACCCTCCTTGCGAACCTCGAGGACGAGCGAGCGCATGGCGCCCAACAGCGCGGCTTCAAGGCTTTGAAGAAGCTGGCGGAGCTGAAGCGGTGACCGTCCCCGCCTACCTTCCGATCCTGTTCCTGATCGTGCTGTCGACGCTGTTCGCGGCCGGATCGATGGTCGTCGCCTCGAAGCTGTCGCCGCGCAACTGGACGCGCGCCAAGTTGCTTCCTTACGAGTGCGGCATCGTTCCCGAACAGGAAGACGAGAACGCACGGTTCCCGGTGAAGTTCTATCTCGTCGCGATGCTGTTCATCATCTTCGACATCGAGACGGTGTTCCTCTACCCGTGGGCCGTGATCTACGACGAGCTGAAACTCTTCGGGCTGATCGAGATGGGCGTGTTCGTCGCGATGCTCGTGGCGGCGTACGTCTACGTGTGGAAGCGGGGTGGTCTCGAGTGGGCGGAGTGAGCGACGTCCTGGGGGCGAACTTCGTGACCGCTCGGCTCGACAAGCTGGTCAACTGGGCGCGCAAATCGTCGCTGTGGCCGACCACGTTCGGCCTCGCGTGCTGCGCGATCGAGATGATGGCGATGACGATGCCGCGTCACGACGTCGCGCGCTTCGGGATGGAAGCCTTCCGTGCGTCGCCGCGCCAGTCGGACCTCCTGATCGTGGCCGGGCGCGTGTCCCAGAAGATGGCTCCGATCGTGAGGCAGATCTACGACCAGATGACCGAGCCGAAATGGGTCATCTCGATGGGCGTGTGCGCGTCGAGCGGCGGCATGTTCAACAACTACGCGCTGGTCCAGGGTGTCGATCAGATCATCCCGGTCGACATCTACGTACCGGGGTGCCCGCCGCGCCCGGAGATGCTCCTGGACGGGATCATGCTCCTGCACGAGAACATCTCCAAGGGGCTCTACGAGTCGGGGCGCGCCGGGGAAGAGCCCGGGATGGGCCACCTCTTACCCGCGTTCGCGCGGCGCGACCGGGGCAAGGTGACGGCGGCGCAGTGACGAGCTGGGTCGGCGAGGGGGACTGGCTCGAGCGCGCGCGGTCGCTGCGCGCCGACGGGTGGTGGCTGGCGGACCTCACCGCGCTCGACCGCTTGAGTCTCGGAGGCGACCTCGAGCATCGGTTCGAGGTGGTCGTGCAGCTCCTCCACAAGGACCGTAAGGAGAGGATGACCGTGCACGTCCCCGCGTCCGGCGACCCTCCGACGGTGCCCTCGGTCACCCCGCTGTGGCCCGGCGCCAACTTCTTCGAGCGGGAGGTCTTCGATCTCTTCGGGGTCAGGTTCGACGGCCATCCCGATCTCACCCGGATCATGATGCCGGACGAGTGGGAGGGCCACCCCCTGCGCAAGGACTACGGCGTAGGGAAGGTGCCGGTCGACTTCCTGCCCCAACCCTTCCTGCAGGTGGATGGGCCCCGTCAAGCGATCAACGCCGGTGAGGCGGGGGTGGACGTCGACCATCTCGGGCAGCTCGGACCGGCGCGCCGACACAAGAGCGAGACGTGAGCCGTCCGCAGGGCGTCCTCGAGCAGATCGAACGCGAGGGGCAGGGCGCGTTCGTCGAGTCGTACGACGAGGTGAGCGACCACATGGTCCTCAACATGGGCCCCGTCCACCCATCGACCCACGGGGTGCTCCGGCTGCTCCTCGAGCTCGACGGCGAAACCGTGATGAAGTGCCTGCCGGTGATCGGGTACCTGCACACCGGGATCGAGAAGGAGTGCGAGGACCAGAACTGGCGCGGGGCCGTAACCGCCGTGACGCGGATGGACTATCTCGCCCAGATGTTCAACGAGCAGGCGTACTCGATGGCGGTCGAGGCCCTCCTCGGGATCGAGGTGCCCCCCCGGGGCCGCTACATCCGGACCCTGATGGTCGAGATCAACCGCCTCTCGTCACATCTCGTGTGGTTCGGAACGCAGGGCCTCGACATGGGCGCGATGTCCGCGATGTTCTACGGGTTCCGCGAACGCGAGCTGCTCCTGGACCTCACGGAGATGATCACCGGTCTCCGGATGAACAACGGCTATCTCATCCCGGGCGGGGTGTGGGAGGACCTTCCGAGCGGGTGGGAGGAAGCATGCCGCCGCGTGACCGAGCTGTTGCCCGGACGGATCGAGGAGTACGAAGAGCTGCTGTCGAACAACCCCATCTTCGTCGAACGCACGGTCGGCGTGGGACGCATCGGCCGTGAGGACGCGGAGGCGCTAGGGGCCAGCGGACCGCTGGCGCGCGCCTGCGGCGCCGACTGGGACCTCAGGCGCGACATGCCCTACGAGGCGTACGCGGATGTCTCCTTCGAGGTTCCGGTCGAGACCGACGGCGATGTCTACGCGCGCTATCGCGTCCGCATGCGCGAGATGAAGGAGTCGGTCCGGATCATCGAGCAGCTCGTCGACGCCATGCCGGGCGGCCACTTCCGCAACATGGACCCGAAGCTGACGCCGCCCCCGCGCGCCGAGCTGACGCGCTCGATGGAAGCGGTGATCCACCACTTCAAGATCATGACCCAGGGTTTCACCGTTCCGCCGGGCGAGGCTTACGTCGCGGTCGAGTCGCCGCGCGGCGAGCTGGGTGCCTACGTCGTCTCGGACGGGGGCTCGTCGCCGTATCGGGTGCACGTCCGCGACCCGTCGTTCGCGAACCTCCAGGCGCTGCCGTCGATGGTCGAGGGCGGGCTCGTCGCCGACCTGATCGCGTCGATCGCATCGATCGACCCGATCATGGGAGGGGTCGACCGGTGACCGAGAGTCCCGCTCCGGTGCTGTCCGAGGAGCTCCGGCGAGAGGCCGACGCGATCGTGGCCAAGTACCCGCACGCGCGTTCGGCCGCTCTCCCGCTGCTCTTCCTGGTGCAATCGGCAGAGGGGTACCTGAGCGAGGCTGGGATGCGCGAGGTCGCCGAGATCCTGGGGCTCACCCCCGCCGAGGTCCTCGGTACGGCGAGCTTCTATTCGATGCTGAAGCGCAGGCCGCAGGGCGACTACCTCCTGTCGGTCTGCCGCAACGTGTCGTGCACCCACCTCGGGTCGCGCGCGGTGATACGTGCCCTCGAGGAGCGGCTGGGGATCGTGGCCGGCGAGGTCACCCCCGATGGCCGGTTCGCGCTCGAGGCCGCCGAGTGTCTGGCGACGTGCGACGGCGCGCCGGCGATGCAGGTGAACTACGAGGACTTCTACGCGTTGTCGCCCGAGGATGCCGTTTCCGTGGTGGACCGGCTCGAGCGCGGGGACGAGGTCCGGAGCGTGCGCGGCGAACGGGTGCGCACGTTCAGAGAGATCGCACGCGAGACCGCGATCGCCGGGGTCCGGCGCCGTCCGGCGGGGGATGAAGGGCAGGCGCGGGGCGAGGCCGGCTCCGACGGCGCGCGCCTCACGGGGGGCGAGGCGCCTCCGCCGGACATGCTGCCCGGGTCCGGTCCTCCGGGCGAGAGCCCGCCGCGCCCCGACGGCACGGACGAGCCCGCCGCGGGCGCGCACGCCCCCGAGGTGCAGGACGAGCCCGCGCCGAACCCGCGCGCCGAGCCCCGCAGCGCGGGCGACGCCGCCGAAGGCGATCCCGGAGAGGGCGGCCGTGACTGACGAGGTGCGCATGGTCACCCGCCGGCTGCGTGCGTTCCCGGACGACTCGTGGACCCTCGAGCGTGCTCTCGACGACGACGGCTACGAGGCGGCCCGGCGCGCCGTGACGACCCTCAGCCCGGACGACACGATCGAGCTGGTCAAGGCGTCGGGGCTGCGCGGCCGCGGCGGCGCGGGTTTCCCCACCGGCGCGAAATGGTCGTTCGTGCCCAAGGACATCTTTCCGAAGTACGTGGTGGTGAACCACGACGAAGGCGAGCCGGGCACGTTCAAGGACCGCGAGCTGGCCGAGATGGATCCGCACCAGATGATCGAGGGGATCATCATCGCCGCGTGGGCCGTGCAGGCCGAGAAGGCCTTCATCTACTGCCGGGGGGAGTTCGCGCTCGGCTCGCGCCGCATGGACGCCGCGATCGGCGAGGCGTACGAGCGAGGCTTCCTGGGAACCGGGATCTTCGGCAGCGATTTCGATCTCGACATCGTCCTGCACCGCGGCGCCGGCGCCTACATCTGCGGGGAGGAGTCGGCGTTGCTCGACTCGCTCGAAGGGTTCCGGGGCCAGCCTCGGCTGCGGCCCCCCTATCCCGCGATCAAGGGTCTCTACGGCGGGCCGACCGTGATCAACAACACCGAGACCCTGTCGACCCTGCCGCACATCGTGGCCAACGGGGCCGAGTGGTTCAAAAAGTGGGGGACCGAGCAGTCGCCGGGGACGAAGATGTTCTCGGTGTCCGGCCACGTCGGGCGTCCGGCGAACTACGAGGTCCCACTCGGCACCTCCCTCGCCGACCTGCTCGACCTCGCCGGCGGGATGACCAACGGCAAGCCTCCTAAGGCGATCATCCCCGGGGGGGCGAGCGCTCCCCTCTTGACCTCGACCGACATCGCGCTGGACTTCGAGGCGCTCAAGGAGGCCGGGTCGATGCTCGGCTCCGGCGCCGTCATCTTCATGGACGAGAGCACGTGCATGGTGCGCAACGCATTGGTGACGACCGAGTTCTTCCAGCACGAGTCGTGTGGGAAGTGCACGCCGTGCCGCGAAGGCACGTGGTGGGCGGTGCGCGTGCTCGAGCGGATCGAGCACGGTGAGGGACGCGCCGAAGACATGGACCTCCTGCTCGACATCGCGAACGGGATGGACGGCCGGTCGTTCTGTCCTCTCGGGGATGCATCCGCATGGGCGCTGCGGTCGAACGTCCAGCTGTTCCTCCCCGAGTTCGAAGAGCACGTCGTGTCGGGCCGCTGCCCCTTCGAGGAGAGGCACGAGCAGCTCGTCGGCGTTCGCTCGGACTCGATCGGGCTCGGGTCGTCGGGCATCGAGGCGCAGCCGTCGGCGGGCATCGACAGCGACGCGTGGGAGGGCCCGTGAGCGAGAACGGCCACGTGAACCTGACGATCAACGGTCGAGCGGTGGCCGCGGAGAAGGGGCGGATGCTGATCGACGTCGCCGAGGAGCAGGGCTTGTTCGTGCCGCGCTTCTGCTACCACCCGGGGATGAAGTCCGTGGCGGTGTGCCGGATGTGTCTCGTGCACGTCGAAGGCCAACGCAAGCTCGTGCCCGCGTGTGCGACGCCCGTCGACGAAGGCATGGTCGCGGTGACCAACACCGACGATGCCGTCGACGCGCAGCGCGGGGTGCTCGAGCTGCTCCTGACGAACCATCCTCTCGACTGCCCCATATGCGACCGCGCCGGTGAGTGTCCGTTGCAGGATCAGACCTACGCGCACGGTCCCGGAAGCACGCGCTATATCGAACCCAAGCGCACCTTCGAGAAGGCGCTGGAGATCTCCGAGCTGGTCGTGCTCGACCGCGAGCGGTGCGTCCTGTGCTGGAGGTGCGTCCGCTTCGCCGACGAGGTTGCGGGCGACAGCTTCATCCAGTTGGTCGACCGGGGGGCCGGGACGCAGATCCTGAACTTCTCCGACGAGCCGTTCGACAGCTACTTCTCCGGCAACACCGTCCAGATATGCCCCGTGGGCGCGCTGACGGCGCGCCCTTACCGTTTCGGGTCGCGTCCGTGGAACCTCGAGAGCGCCCCCAGCGTGTGCACCTATTGCTCGGTCGGCTGCCCGATCACCAACGAGGCGCGTTCGGACCGCATGGTCCGCTGCCAGGCGTTGCCCAACGAAGAGGTGAACGGCTTCTGGAACTGCGACAAGGGACGGTTCGGCTACCACCACGTGGACGCGGACGACCGGCTCGATACCCCGCTGATGAGAGACGACGACGGCTTCGCGCCGGCGACGTGGAGTTCCGCGCTCGACGCGGCCGCCGCCAAGCTGAAGGACGGAAGCAAGGTGGGGGTCATCGCCGGCGGCCACCTGACGACCGAAGACGCGTTCGCCGTCGCGCGGCTGGCGAAGAAGACGATCGGCACCCCACACGTCGATGCACGCATCCAGGACGCCGGCGCGCCGTACGAGATGGCGATCGCGCTCGGCGGGGCTGCGGGCTCGACCGCTCGCCTCGACGACCTCGACCAGGCCGGCACGATCGTGTGGACGGGGGCCGACCCTAAGGAGACGCTGCCGGTCCTCTACCTGCGGCTCCGCCGCGCCGTCGTGCAGAACGGCGCCGCGCTCGTCGTCGTCGGAGCGCGCCGGACCGCGCTTGACGGCTTCGCGACGGAAGTCATCCGGTGCGAGGCGGGCGGCGAGAAAGCGGCCCTCGAAGAGCTTGCCCGGCGTGCGGGAGATCTCGATGGACCGGTCGTGCTGGGCTGGTCGCCATCGCCCGGAGCCGACGAGCGCGGCTCGTTCGGGGCCCTCGTCGACCTCGGCCGCGGTCTCGGCGACGACGCGCGGCTCCTCGTGGGGGTCCCTCATGCCGGGTCCCAGGGGATGATCGACATGGGCGTCCATCCAACCCTCGACGCGGGGTACGTGCCGGCGTCGACGCCGGGCAAGGATACGCGGGCGATCCTCGAAGCGGCCGCCGCGGGCGAGCTCGACGCGCTCGTGATCGTGGGCGCCGACCCGATCGCGGACTTCCCCGACGCGGAGCTTGCCAGGCGCGCGCTCGCGAGCAAGGTCTTCGTCGTGGTGGTGGAGCTGTTCCCCACCGCGACGGTGGCTCACGCCGACGTGGTCCTGCCGAGCGCGGCGTACGCCGAGCGGGAGGGCACCTTTACGAACCTCGAGCGCCGCATCCAGAAGCTCGAGAAGCTGCTCGACCCACCCGGCTCGGCGCAGGAGCCGTGGCGGGCGTGCGCCGCGCTGGCCCGCGTCTTGGGCGACGACTGGGGCTGGAACCGGTTCGAGGACGTGTGGGCCGGCATAAAGAAAGAGGTGCGGACCCACGCGGGCGTCGACGTGGCCGCCGTGCGCCAGGAGCTGCCCCTCCCCGGTCCGGCGTACGAGACCGGCTTCGCGCCGGCGCGGGGGTCGGTCTTCGCCGCGATGGACGGCGAGGAGCGCAGGCCGGTCGTGTCCGGGCCCGGGGCCGAGTTCCCCAAGGGCTACCGTTCCGGGGCTCCGTTCCAGACCGGACAGAACTGGCCCCTGTCGTGGGAGATCCGGGAGTTCGAAGGCCGCCAGCGCCCCGGCGTGGTCCTCCCCTTGCCCGCCGGCGGGGCCCGCCCGGAGACCGCCGACGACGACGCGGCCGAGCCCGCGGCCGATGCGCCTCCGGCCGCTGTGGACGGGGCCGGGTTCGTGCTCTACACGGGCCGGATGATCTACGACGAGGGAACGCTGGTCGCGCGTACGTCGTGGCTGCGCGACCTGCAACGCAAGCCGTTCGTCGAGATGCACGCCGAGGACGCCGGGGCGCTCGGGGTCGGCGAGGGCGACGACGTGATCGTGCGCGCCGGTGAGGCTGAGGTCACCGTGCCGGTCACGATCGCCGACATCGCCCGCGGCGCCGTGTTCGTGCCCTACGACCAGGCCGGTCTCAAGGCGGCCGAGCTGCTTTCGGGCGGGGGGCGCGTCGAGGTTGTGAAGCCATGATGGGGGACCTGCTGTCGGATGTTTTCTCGCCCGTCGTGGTGATCGCAGCCGCCAAGGTCCTGGTCGCGTTCGTCGCGTTGCTGCTGGTCACGATGCTGGTCGTGTGGATGGAGCGCAAGGTCATCGCCGACATGCAGGCGCGCGTGGGGCCTAACCGATGGGGCCCGTTCGGTCTGGCGCAGACGCTGGCGGACGGCATCAAGCTCTTCTTCAAGGAAGACTTCCGCCCCGCCCTCGCCGACCGCTGGGCTTATGCCCTCGCGCCGATCGCCGCGATGGTGCCGGCATTCCTCGCGTTCGCGGTGATCCCGATCGGCCCCGATGTGACGGTCGCGGGACACCGGGTCGGCCTCATCGTCAGCGACATCAACATCGGCATCCTCTATTTCCTCGCGATGGGATCGTTGGGTGTCTACGGGATCGTCCTCGCGGGGTGGGCATCGGGCTCCAAGTACCCCCTCCTCGGCGGGATCCGGTCGAGTGCCCAGATGATCTCGTACGAGATCGCGCTCGGCCTCTCGCTCGTGCCGATCGCCCTGGTGGCCGGCACCCTGTCGACCGTCGAGATCGTCGCCCAGCAGTCGACCTCGATCCAGAACGTCACCTTCTTCGACGGCGTGCCGGTCCTGGAGCAGATCGCGAACCTCTTCCGCTACGTCCCCAACTGGTACATCTGGTCGCAGTGGCCGGCGTTCCTCATCTTCCTGGTGGCGGGGATCGCCGAGACCAACCGCGCTCCGTTCGACCTTCCCGAAGCCGAGAC
>JBHENN010000092.1:0-18598 GCA_046262015.1 Actinomycetota bacterium
TCACCATCCGTTTTGAGCTCACGGGTTCTTACATCTATTTGCGTCTGCATCCGCCAGTGATGTTGGGAGTGTGTTGGGGGCAGGCCGGGGAAGTCGTACGCCAGCCCTCATGAGCATCGCCTCAACTCGGCGAGACCGTTGTCGAAGGCACCATCACGAAGTGGCTGAAGAAAGAGGGTCATCGACCTCCAGTCGAAGACCCCCATATAAGGCCCGCTGACCAGCGCATCTATCCGGTGGACCAAAGGAGATCGAACTCCTGACCTCACCCGTGCCATGGGTAGAGCCGCTCGGGAGCGCACCCCACGTCGCCCCGCACTAGAGGGCGTGCGCCTTCAGAATGGCATTGCTGACGCATAGAGACATCAGGGACGGAGGCTGGGACCTCCTCTGAGCCGTCCGACTATCCCCTCGCTCTCGTCGTTGTCATTACCCGACAGGCACTGCGTCTGGCAGCCGTCTACAAAGGCGCTCCAGACGGTGCCATTTCCGTCGATCACGATGTCGAAGAAGTCCCCACCGGGGATGCATCGGTAAAAACAGACGGCACCGCGGCCGAGAGGATCGTTCTTGGCATTCACGGTTGAGGTGAAGAACAACGGTTCCTCGCGCAGCGCGGTAGCCGAGATGGTCATGTAGCCGTTCCACGTCTCGGATCCCGTCGCCGGAAGCCCCCCAAACCTCGAGTTCTCGGTGCCCATGTAGGCGATCGCTATCTTGCCCCGTCCGCTTGCGGCGATGGTAGGCAGGACGCCCTCTCGCAAACCCGGTGGGCCGATCATCATCGGTTTCGACCAGGTTGACCCGCCGTCCTTGGATACCGCGAGGTAGGGAAGATGGTCCGTCTGACCAGACCAGACGAAGTAGATGTTGTTCTTCGTGTCCACCGCGACGCCGGCTTCATGGCCCAGCCCCGACTCCGTGCTGACCTCGACGCGATCCCATGTCAGTCCTTCGTCACGACTGATGGCGAGACTGGGTGGGTGACTGTCGCCCGCGCAATGGATCCTGGGGAGATAGATCGTTCCATCGGACCCCGCGGTCCCATGTCCGCTCGCACCGTTGCAAGGACCCCTCACATCATCTGCACGACTCGGTTCGAAGGCCGGGGTCCCCGTGGGCAAGAATGTAAGACCTCCGTCCAGAGACTTGGAACATGCGCCCATCGTGAACAAGAACGTGCTGCTGCAGTAGTAGACGATGTTGGGGTAACCGACCGTGGCGCTTGTCACCGGGGCGCCGGCGAAGAGCGTTTGGTGGTCGGTTACAGGAGTTCCGCACGCAAGCGGGTTGGCCAACCAACTGGTTCCACCATCGTCGCTGAACGCGAGGGTCGCGCATGCGACCGTTAGGTCGATCTCGAAGATCCGATCGGTTGCTGGGTCGATGTAGAGATACGGATCGAGAGATACCTGCGTATGCGCCGGGCCGATCCGCGGCGAAACCTCGTCCCACGTGCGCCCCCTGTCGGAAGACCTGATGACCTCGGTGCCCAGGGTGTCGTACGAGTTGAAGAAGATGTCACCGTTGCTACTGAGAGCCATCGTCGGCTCCCAGCCGAGGTAGCCGGTGTAGTGAACCTCGGATCGAGGTAACTCTCGCGTTGGAACCGAGACGGGGCGCGCACCTGCACGATGCGCAACGGCAAGACCTCCCGGCTTGCCGCTACCCGGCGGGCGACCTGGAAACCCGAGCAGCTCGACTACCTGTTCGACCTCATCTGGGTTGGCAAACTCCATGCCCCGGACTTGAGATGGAGAGAGAACCGCGGCGGGTGCGGATGCCGACGTGATCAGGCTGAGCCCTAGGACTACGACGATCAGAAGCGCGCAATACTGGCGAGCGCCGCTCTGGGCCTCATACTTCACATGAAAGTCTTCGCTGCCCGGTCGAGGATCCCTGCCTAGTTGGGCATTGATAAACGTGCAGATCTATCTCTCTTCGTATGCGGATAGTTCGACTATCTATTCCAATTGGACGCAGCACGATCGAATATCGCGGCGCGTTCTGCGTTGCCACCCGCCTTGGTGAGGCTTTCTGCGACAGCCTCTCACCTGCCGTTTTCCGCCGAGAGCAGCTTGCAAGCCACGACGTCCCGCACGGCCACGACGCGCGCTTCCCCTCGTCTCGTCACCACCGTAAGACGCGCATCCGTCCCGTCGCCGTCCACGGTCTGCACGACGCCCACAGCCTCGGACCAGGGATGAGCCGGATCGCCGTGCACCCGGAAGCGCAGGGACACCTTGCGACCGAGCTGCCGGCGCCACGAGATCTCACCCGGCTCGCTCGTCACCGGCTGAGCCGCTACTCGGCGCGTTCTTCCGAGGGAGCGAAGGGACTCTCCATGGCGCCGCCCGACGCCTCGGGATGGTCCACGAACCACTGTGCCTGCTTCTGGGTGAACTCGGTCCACTCGCTGGGGATGTTGTCGGCGGGGTAGATCGCGTCCACGGGGCACGCCGGCAGGCAGGCGTCGCAGTCGACGCACTCCTCGGGGTGGATCCACAGCTGCTCTTCGCCCTCGTAGATACAGTCAACCGGGCACTCGTCGACGCACGCCCGGTCCTTGACGCCGATACAGGGCTCCGCGATCACGTACGTCATCGAGCCTGGCCCTCCTGGTCGAATGCGTTGACCGGCGCATCTTACCCGTGCCCGTCGCGCCGCCGGCAAAGGCAGGGCCGTGCACCAAGGGTGCCGACCGGAGGTGTCAGCGCACCACCTCGTTCACGAACGCGACGCTCCGGTCATCGCATATCGATCTGCGGATCTGGATCGCGACGAGGTCGGTGCCCTTCTCCAGGGTTATCTCGGCCTCGAACCGCTCGTTGTCCACGAAGACCTCCCGGTACCCGACCCGCGCCGCGGCGCGCCGGTAGGCATCGAAGGTGTCGCTCACAGACAGCGGCACGTTCACGGCCGCCACGAAACCCCGGCCCCGGCGCCCGGTCTCGGCCTGGACGACCTCTCCCTTAACCGGCTCGACGAACAACCTCGGGACCACGGAGGCGTCGAGCCCCCGTTCCGGCGTCGGGAGGCCGCAGTCGACCGGCTCGCTCGCGCCCCCGCTCTCTTTCCCCGCGCACCCCGCGAGCGCGACCAGCGCCAGCGCCGTCACGGCGAGAGCGCGCCCTACACCAGACGCCATCTGCGCGCGACGCGGACCTGGGCCAGCACGATGGCAGCCGTGACGGCGAACATCGCCACCGCCATCGCCGAGGCGTACCCCAGCCGGAGGTGGCCGAACGCCGTCCGGTAGACGTACAGGGGGAGGTAATGGGTCGCATACCTCGGGCCGCCGCCGGTGATCACGAGCGCCGGAACGAAGCTCGTCTGGAAGGCCAGCAGCACGTCACGCAGCGCCAGCAGGGCGAGGACCGGGGCCATCATGGGCAAGGTGATCCGGCGGAACGAGAACCACGGCGACGCGCCCTCGACCGCGGCGGCCTCGTACAGGACCGGCGGCACCGCCCGTCGCGCGGCAAGGGCGACCACGAATGCCTCTCCCAGCTGGAAAGCACCGACCACGCCCAGCGCGATGCGCGCCGGACCGGGCTCGGTGAGCCACCCCGGCGCGGGGATCCCCATCGCCGCGAGGCCCGCGGACAGTGGGCCGTAGAGAGGGTTCAGGATCCACAGCCACAGCAAGGCGTACGCGGCGTCGGGGATGACGCTCGGCAGGAACGCGATCGTCCGGGCCGTCCCGGCGCCTCGCCGGTCACGCTGCAGCAGAACCGCGAACGCGACGGCCGCCACCAATCGGACCGGGACGGCCACGAGGACGTAGACCGCGGAGCTCGCGAGCGAAGTCCAGAAGAGATCGTCCCCGGCGAGGCGCGCGAAGTTGGCGAACCCGGTGAAGCGGGGGCCCTGGACCCCGGAGAAGTCGGTGACGGCGAGCACCAGGGCTCCCACGGCCGGCACCGCGACGAGCCACGTCAGACCCATCAGGTAGGGGGTCTCCAAGGAGGGCTTCCTCATCGCTCGAGCCTCCTCCCCGAGGCGTCGAAGTGATGGAGCGCGGCGTCGTCGAAGTCGACGCCCGCGGTGCCCCCACCCGCCGGGGCATCCGACGGATCCACGCGCACGACGAACGGCGCGCCGGCGACCTCGAGATGGACGAGCGTCTCGTTACCGATCGGCTCCACCGCGATGACCTCGCCGGCCAGGCGTGCCGCACGCGCCGCGACCAGGCGCACCTTCTCAGGCCGCACCCCGACCGTGTCGACACCATCGGGGGAGCGGCCGAGGGCGGCCGCAGCAACGAGGTTCATCGGCGGCGAGCCCATGAACCGCGCGACGAAGAGGCTGGCAGGACGCTCGTACAGGGTGACGGGATCGTCGACCTGCTCGAGGCGCCCGGCTCGCAGGACGGCCACGCGTTGTCCCATCGTCATGGCTTCGACCTGGTCGTGCGTCACGTACATCGTCGTGACGCCCAGTCGCCGCTGGAGTGACCTGATCTCGGCGCGCGTCTGGGCGCGCAGCTCGGCATCGAGGTTCGACAGGGGCTCGTCCATGAGGAAGGCGCGCGGCTCACGCACCACCGCACGCGCCAGCGCGACCCGCTGACGTTCGCCTCCCGAGAGCTCCCCCGGCTTCCTGGCGAGGACCGTCTGCAGCTCGAGCATCGCGGCGACGCGAGCGACCTTGTCCGCGATCTCGGCGCGCGGCGCGCCGCGCGCGTGCAGACCGAACCCGATGTTCCCGGCTACCGTCATGTGCGGGAAGAGCGCGTACTCCTGGAAGACCATCGCGACGTCACGCGTCCCGGGGGCCAGCGCGGTCACGTCGATCCCACCGACCTTCACGACCCCCGAGTCGGGCTCCTCGAGGCCGGCGACGATCCGCAAGAGCGTGGTCTTGCCGGACCCCGACGGGCCGACGACGACGAGAAGCTCGCCCGGGGCGACCTCGAGATCCAGCGCGTCGAGCGCGAGCACCTCTGCGCCGCCGCGACCCACGGGACGGTAGGTCTTGCGGATCCCGCTCACCGTGATCGTCACTTAGCGGCCTCCGCGAACAGCTCGTCGGTCGCACGCCTGAGGTCGGTCGTCGCGTCGGAGACCCCATAGCCCTCGTCGTAGAACGCTCGATGGAGGATCTCGTCGCCGAGCTCCTCGATCTGCGGCCAGGTCGGGATCACGGGCGTCCGGCGCATGTGTGGGATCGCGTCGAGGAAGACGCGCGCATGCCGAGGAGGCTGGGTCTGGTCCAGGAAGGCGTTCGAGGTAGCTACGGACCGCAGTGACGGGACCAGCCGGCCGCTGAGGGCGCCGAGGGTCTGCGCCTCGCGGCCGGTGGCGTATCTCACGAACGCGAGGGCGGCATCGAGCGGGGACGCGCCCGCAGCGATGCAGAAGGCATCCGAGTGCAGGATGCTTGCCGGGCGACGTGCCACCGGAAGGGACGCGACGTCCCAGTCGAACCCGAGGACCTCACGGAACTTGGCCGCGTCCCGCCGGGAGCCCAGGTACATCCCGAGCCTGCCGGTCACGAACTGCGTCTCGAGGTCCTCGGATGCGACCTCCTCTTCGCTCGGGACCAGACCATCGCGGACGAGCCCCACCAGGAACTCGAGCGCGGAGCGCGCCTCGGGCTGCTCCAGGGTGAAGCGAGATGGTCGCTGGGGATCGTCGACAATCTCTCCCCCGTTGGACCACACGAACGGGGCGAGGCGGATCAGCTTCGGCTCGATGCCGAGCCCCTCGGAACCGTGGTCTACGAGCGCGCGCGCAGCAGCGCGCAGGTCCTCGAACCGCCAGCCGGAGCGAGGATGCTCCAGGCCGGCGCGGGCGAACGCGACGGTGTTGTAGTAGACGACCAGCGACGAGACGTTCTGCGGCATGCACTGCAGCTCACCGCCGTAGCGGAACGCACCGAGCGCCTCCTCGTAGTACCCGGATAGGTCGATGCCCGCCTCGTCCAGGTGCGGGCCTACGGGCTCGATCCCGCCGCGCGCCACGAACTGCGAGTACTCGCGGTAGTTGATGAGGAAGACGTCCGGCGGGTTCCCGGCGGCGAACCGGGTGGTCAGCTTGGCGGTCGCGTCCTCGCCTTCTTCACTCACCTGGATCAACCTGACCTCGACCGACGGGTTGGCCTCCTGGAACCTGGCCACCAGCGACAGATAGACCTGGTTGTCCTCGGGCTCGCCTTCGATCTGGACGGTAAGCACGCGGGCCTGGTCCCCCGCGTGGCCCCCGACGACGCACGCCGCCGTCGTCACCATCGTCACGAGCACGCCGAGGACGATCGACAGCGGGCGGCGCATCACACCCCCAGGGTCTTCTCGAAGAAGGCGCGCTGTACCAGCAGGAAACCGACGACGGGAGGCAGCGAAGCCATCACCGCGCCGGCGAGGAAGATGGGTTGGTTCGTGACGTCGAAGCTCTGCAGCGCGCGCAAACCGAGCGGCAAGGTAAGGACCTCGCTCGACGACAGATACAGCAGGGGGTCGATCAGGTTCGACCAGTGGAAGACGAACGCCAGGACGGCAACGGCGAACAGGGCGGGCCGTCCGAGCGGGAGGGCCACGGTTCGCCATACCCTCCACGGCGACAGCCCTTCGAGGCGAGCCGCTTCGTACAGCGAGCGCGGGATCCGGTGATAGACGAGCGCGAACAGGAGCACGTAGAAGGGCGAGGTGCCCATCAGCGCGGGGGTCACCAGCGACAGCAGGGTCTCGGTCAGGCCGAGCCATCTGAACATCACGAAGCGCGGCACCCACAGGGCTGCAACCGGGACGGTCAAGGCGAGCAAGGACAGCACGACCACGCGCATCGCCCGCCGCGGCTCCGCGGTGGCGATCGCGAAGCCGGCGAGCGATGCGACCAGCAGCGTGACCGGCACCGCCACGACCACGACGAACAGCGAGTTGAGGGCATAGGTACCCAACGGGACGAAGGAGAAGACGCTCTCGTAGTTGGACCACGTGAGGGGCTCGGGCAGCCACTCGAAACCGTGCGCCGGGGTCAGGCCCGGCATGCGCAACGAACCCACGACCATGAAGGCAACCGGCAGGAGGAACAGGATGCACAGCACCATCACGGCCGCGGCGCGCGCCGCAGAGCGACGGGTCGTCACGGAGCTGCCCCGGACAGCCGGAGCCCGACCTTCCTCAGCCGGCGTCCGCGGCTCTGGCCAGGCGCGCGGCGGCACTCCGATACTGCTTGCCTGCGTGGTAGCTCGAACGAACCAGCGGCCCCGACTCGACCCACGCGAACCCCAGCTCGTCCTCCCCGAAGGCCTTGTAGCGACCGAACTCATCGGGATGCACCCACCGGTCGACCGCCAGGTGCCATCCGATGCTGGGCTGGAGGTACTGCCCGATGGTGAGAACGTCGCAGCCCGCGGCGCTGAGGTCGCGCATCGCGTCGTAGACCTCGGCCTCGGTCTCGCCCATGCCCACGATCAGGTTCGACTTGGTCACCTGGGCCGCCCGTAGCTCCTTGGCCACGCGCAGGAGGTCGAGGCTGGCTGCGTAGCCGAACCCCGGACGGATCGATGGATGCAGCCTCCGGACGGTCTCCAGATTGTGAGCGAGCACGTCGGGTCCCGCGGCCACTACGCGCTCGAGCGAGGCGCGTGGGGCTTCGCGTCTGCCCTTGAAGTCCGGGATCAAGACCTCGATGCCGCAGTCGGGCGAAGTGTCACGTACCGCGCGCACCGTCGCCGCCCAGTGATGGGATGCCCCGTCGTCCAGATCGTCGCGCGCCACGCCGGTGACGACGGCGAACCTCAGCCCCATGAGACGGATCGCCTCGGCGACCTTGTCGGGCTCACCCGGATCGAGGGGCCGAGGCTTGGACGTCATGACGTCGCAGAACCCGCACCGCCGCGTGCAGAGGTCGCCGCACAGCAAGAAGGTCGCTTCGCGAGCCTCCCAGCACTCGTAGATGTTGGGACAGGACGCTTCCTCGCAGACGGTGTGCAAGCCGCGCGCCCTCATGATCTCTCGGAGCTCGGTGAAGTTCTCCCCCTGCCGCACGCGGACCTTGAGCCACTCGGGCTTCCGCCCGGGACCGTCCCCTGGTGCCGCTCCACCACCAGGGGCGTTTCCCGGCGCGTGCAGCATGGACACCCCCCGCCGCAGGTCGCGCTCCAGCTCGGCGCGCCCTTTGATCGTCGGGATCAGAACCTGCGCCACCTGAGCTAGAACTCCGCCAGCTTGCGCATCTCCTGCTCGATGCGGTCGGCATCCGGCAGGAACCAGCTCTCGAGCGGCGCCGCGAACGGCATCGCCGGCACGTGGGGCCCTCCGATCCTGACGATCGGCCCGTCGAGGTCGAACAGCGCGTGCTCGGCGATCTGCGCCGCGACCTCCGCACCGACCCCGAGGAACTTGTTGTCCTCGTAGACGATCATCGCCTTGCCGGTCTTCGCCACCGAGGTCAACACGGTGTCCATGTCGAGCGGATAGATGCTGCGAAGGTCGATCACCTCGACATCGATCCCCTCGCCGGAGAGGCGCTCGGCGGCCTCGACGCAGTAGTGGTGCATCAGCCCGTAGGAGACGCACGTCAGATCCGCCCCCGCGCGGCGCACCTCGGCCTTGCCGAAGGGGATCGAGTAGCGCTCGTCGGGGACCTCGCCCTTCACGGACCGGTAGGTCTTCTTGTGCTCGAGGAACAGCACGGGGTCGGGGTCGTCGATCGCCTGGACCAGCATCCCCTTCGCGTCGTACGAGGTGGACGGCGCGACGACCTTGAGCCCCGGGACGTGCGCGAACAGCGCCTCGATGGACTGTGAGTGGTACAGCGCCCCATGCACGCCACCTCCCCATGGCGCGCGGAAGACGACGGGCACGTTGAAGTCGCCGTTCGATCGATACCGGATGCGCGCGGCCTCCTGGACGATCTGGTTGAACCCCGGGAAGATGAAGTCGGCGAACTGCATCTCCGCGACGGGTCGGAGACCGTCGAGAGCCATGCCTATCGCGACCCCGGCGATCAAGGCCTCATCCAAGGGCGTGTCCACCACCCGGCCCTCGCCGAACTCGTCGAGGAAGCCCATCGTCGCCCGGAACACGCCGCCGCGCGCCCCCACGTCCTCGCCCAGGACCAGGACCCGGTCGTCCGCCTTCATCTCGTCCCACAACGTGTCGTGGATCGTCTGGATCAGGTTCTTCTCGGTCATCGCACGGCCTCCGGCGCGTAGACGTTCGCAGCGGCCGTCGAGGGATCCGGATAGTCCGCCGCCTCCGCTTCCTGCGAGCCCTGAGCGACCTCCTCGCGCGTCCGCTCCCTCAGCTCGTCGAGCTTGGCGTCGTCCAGGAGGTCGACGGACCTCAGGTATGCCTCGAAGCGCGGGATGGGGTCCTTCTTGCGCCACTCGTCGACCTCTTCGCGCGGCCGGTAGGTGCGATCGTCGTCGTCGGAGGTGTGGGAGTAGTAACGGTAGGTACGCAGCTCGATCAGCGTCGGTCCCTCGCCCGCGCGGGCTCGATCGACGGCGTCCTTGGTGAGCCGGTAGGACTCGAGGACGTCGTTGCCGTCGCCTTCGAATCCCGGCATGCCGTACCCCTGCGCCCGCAGATAGACGCGGCCGGCGACCTGCTTGGCCTCGGGGACGCTGATGGCGTACTGGTTGTTCTCGCACACGAACACCAACGGAAGCTTGTGGATGCCGGCGAAGTTCATCCCCCCGTGCCAATCTCCTTCGGAGGTCCCACCCTCGCCGAACCACGTGCCGACCACCGCGTCTTCCTTCTTGAGCTTCTTGGAATAGGCGATGCCGGCGGCATGCAGCACCTGCGTGGCGATGGGAGACGAGCCGGTGATGATGTTCCTGCTCTTCGAGCCCCAGTGCGCCGGCATATGGCGTCCCCCCGAAGACGGATCGTCCTTCTTGCCGAACAAGCCGAGGAAGACGTCGCGCGGCGTGAACCCCGCGACGAGAACCAGCGCGAGGTCGCGGTAGTAGGGGCAGAAGACGTCTTTGCCTCTCTCGAACGCCCACGCGGATCCCACCTGAGCACCTTCGTGACCGGACACCGGCACAACGAACGGGGCTTTGCCCTGCCGGTTGAGAGCCCACTGCCGTTCGTCACACGCCCGTGCGAGGAGCATGAAGCGGTACATCTCCAGGAGGTCCTCTTCCTTGAGACCAAGCTCGGTGTGCCTGTCTTTGCTCTTGCCCATCTATCTCTGCCTCCTCGGCTGCGTTGCCTAGGTCGTGGTGACTGCGATCGGTAGATCGTTCGGATGAAGTGCGTGGGGGTGCGCCCATAGGAGCGCGCGCTCGAACACGTCGGCGAGGTGACCGGCAGCGATCGTCGCGACCTCCTTCACGGGGGGGCGCCTCCCGGTCTGTGCCGCCACGGACGTCACCCAGCGGCCTTCGATCCCACAGGGCACGATCCCCGAGAACATCGAGAGATCCGTGCTGACGTTGAACGCGAAGCCGTGCATCGTGATCCCCCGGGTGATCTTCACTCCGATCGCGCCGATCTTGTCGGTGCCGACCCACACCCCGGTGTGCTCCGGATCGCGATGGGCCCGGACCCCGAGGTCGGCCGCGGTCCGGATCAGGACATCCTCGAGCCGCCGCAGGTAGGCGACGACGTCGTAGCGCTCGCCCAGTGCCAAGATCGGATAGCCCACCAGTTGGCCGGGCCCGTGATAGGTCGCTCGCCCACCGCGGTCGACCCGGTAAAGCGCGATGCCGCGCGCGGCGCGTTGAGACTCCCCGTACACGAGGTCCCTCTCACTGGTGCGGCGCCCGAGCGTGTACGTGGGAGGGTGCTCCAGAAGCATCAGGCTGTCGCCGAGGTCGCCGTCCAGACGGGCGAGGAACAGCTCCTGCTGCCACTGCCATGCCGCGCCGTACTCGACCGACCCCGCCCACGAGGCGGTCACCGCCGGCGTGACCCGGGCCGCAACCCCCGTACCGGAGCGGCTCATCCGCCGAGGTACTTCGCCAGCTCGGGGGCGAAATCGGTCGTCTCGATGCGCTCGCGCAGACGCGCCAGGAACTTCGCGGCCTCTGCGCCGTCGATCGTGCGGTGATCCCACGACATCGAGAAGAACCCCATGCTGCGGATCGCGATCGCGTCGTCGGGCGTGACGACGACCCGCTTCTGGATGGCTTCGAAGCCCAGGATCGCCGTCTGGCCGCGCGGGATGATCGGGACCGAGATGATGGACCCGAACGGGCCCGGGTTCGTGATGGTGAAGGTCCCGCCCGCCAGATCGTCGGGGGCGAGCTTCTTGGAACGCGCCCGGGACGCGACATCGTTGATCGCTCGAGCCAGCCCGACGAGGTTCAGCTCGTCGGCACCCTTGACCACGGGGACGATCAATCCGCCGCCCTCGAGCGCGACCGCGATCCCGAGGTTCACGTACCGGCGGAGACGGTTCGCCTGGTTCTCCTCGTCGTAAGCCGCGTTCACCTCCGGCATCTCGAGCAACGTCTCGCATACGGCTCGACCGAGGAACGGCATGTAGGTGAGGTTGAACCCCTCCTGGCGCGCGAAGCTGTTCTTGACGCGCGTACGCAGCGCGACGATCTCGCTCCAGTCCGCCTCGACCGCGTTCCACGCGCGCGCCGTCTCGAGGTGCGATGCCACCATGTGCTCGGCGGTTCGGCGCCGGATGTTGCTCCACGGCACGAGCTCCTCGCGCGCCGCGCCGGCGCGTGCCGCCGCGCCCTCGGGCGCCGGCGCCGCTCGCTCGGGTGCGGATGCCGAGGGGGTGGGCTCGGCCGAGGCTGCGGGACGCGTCAGGGTGCCGCTCGTGCGCGTCTCGATGAACCTCATCACGTCCTGCTTGCGGATCCTGCCGCCGGTGCCGGATCCCTCGATGTCGTCGAGGTCGACGTCGTTCTCGTCCGCGAGACGCCGGACCAACGGCGAGATGATGCCGCGCTTGCTGAGGTCGCCGGACCGGCTCCGGGAAGCGTGGGAAGGCCTCGGCGCGGGGGGATCGAAGTCGTTGCGCTGATAGTCGCTGCGGCGCGCCGTGTCGGCGGGCTCGGCGGCGGCGGCTGGGGCCTCTCCGTTCCACGCCGGTCGGTCCTCAGCCTCGCTCGTGGTCTCCTCGGCCGCCGGCTGCTCGGCGTCGGGCTGTGCTCCTGTGTCCGGAGCGCCCGCTGAAGCGGACGCTCCGGCGTCGGTGGCGGCGGCTTCCGTGGGCGCAGCGGGCGCAGCCTCGGCGGCTCCCGCGCCGTCCTCGCCGATGACCGCGATGGGCGTGCCGACCCCGACCGTGTCGCCCCCCTGGACCAGGATCTTCGAGAGCTTGCCCGACAGCGACGACGGCACCTCGGAATCCACCTTGTCGGTGGAGATCTCGACGAGGAGCTCGTCCTCGGCGACATCGTCGCCTTCCTTCTTCAGCCAGCGCGTGATCGTGCCTTCGACGACCGACTCGCCGAGCTGGGGCATCTTGATCTCCGGCATCTAGTCGACCCTCCCGTCGCACGACAGCACCGTCGCTCGCATCCGCAACAACCGCCGGAGCGGCTCCCAAGGGTACCCCCACGGATGCGGGCCGGACCTCCGCCGAGCTGGCCCCGGAGGAACCGCGCGCGGGCGTCGAACCCCGGCTACGCGCCGTGAAGCGGCTTACCGGCGAGGTCGAGGAACGTCTCGCCCAGCACCTCGGTCAGCGTGGGATGCGGATGGATGAGCTCGGCCAGCTCCGAGGGATACGCCTCCCATGCGGTCGTCAGCATCGCTTCCGAGATGAGGTCGGATGCGCGTGGGCCGACGATGTGAACCCCCAGGATCGCTCCGTCCTTCTCGGCGACGACCTTCACGAAACCCTGTCCTCCACCCAGCATCACCGCGCGCGCATTGGCCGAGAAGGGTTGGCGCTCGGTGACGACCTCCTTGCCGAGCTCCTTCGCCTTCTGCTCGGTCAGACCGACCGCGGCGACCTCCGGCTGGCAATAGATCACGTGGGCGATGCTCGCGTAGTCCACCGGCGTAGGCTCCTGCCCCGCGATCGTCTCGGCGACCTTGATGCCCTCGATGAAGGCCACGTGGGCGAGTTGCGGATGAGGCCAGCCGGAATCCGGGACCTGAACGGCGTCGCCGATCGCGTACATGCCTTCGACGCTCGTCCGGAACGACTGGTCGACCGTGATGAAGCCGCTATCGGTCTCGATCCCGGCCTCCTCCAGCCCCATCCCACCGGTACGCGGAACGCGCCCTATCGCCACGAACATCCGGTCCGCCGTGAGCGTCCGACCGTCACCGTCCTTGTCGATCTGGACCTCGACGCCGTCCTCGGTCGTCGTGGCGCCCGTCACCGACACCCCAAGGTGGAACCTGATTCCCCGGCGCGCCAGGATCTTGGCAAGCGCCTCGGAGATGTCGGAGTCCTCTGCGGGAGCGATGCGATCGAGCATCTCGACGACGTCGACCTCGGCGCCGAACGACCGGTAGATGCTGGCGAACTCCAGCCCTATGTAGTTGCCCCCGACAACGACGACCGACGAGGGGATGTCCTGAGCGACCAAACCGTGGTCCGAGTTCTGCACCTTGTCACCGTCGGCCTCGATGAACGGAAGGCCGCGTGGAACCGACCCCGGCGCCAGCAGCACGGCCCGCCCCGCGGTCAAGGTCCGGTCGCCGTCCGCCGTCTCCACCACGATCGTCCGTGCACCGGTCACGCGGCCGCGGCCTTCGACGAGCTCGACCTTCTTGCGCTTCACGAGACCAGACAGACCCCGGTACATCTGGCCGACGACCGAGTCCTTGAATCCGAGCACCTTGCCCCAGTCGACCTCGGGATCGCCCACGAGGACCCCGAACTTCCCCGCCTCCCGGATCTCGTCCACCAGCTCGGCCGAGTGAAGCAGGGCCTTGGTGGGGATGCACCCGCGATGCAGGCAGGTCCCGCCGACCTTGTCCATCTCGATCATGGCGACCGACAGGCCGAGGGACGCGGCGCGGAAAGCCGCCGAGTAGCCCCCGTTGCCCCCACCCAGGATGACGAGATCGAAGGTGTCCGAGTCCTGCGCCACTGGAACCTCCCAAGCTCGACCGACCGGGCGCCCCGCCGACGATACAACCGCGCG
This sequence comes from Actinomycetota bacterium, assembly GCA_046262015.1. Taxonomy (GTDB): domain Bacteria; phylum Actinomycetota; class CADDZG01; order CADDZG01; family WHSQ01; genus JBHENN01. Next base: position 14,026 of record JBHENN010000092.1, read on the forward strand.
TCGCGCCGGTGGATGGCTCCGGCGAGCCGGGCCGAACGGAGCCGCGAAGTTCCTCAGGCGGGTGTCGGAGCCCCGCGCGCGCCCAGCTCGCGGTCGAACATCAGCAAGCTCGCCATGCTGTCACCGACCATCTTCAGCGTGTCGACGATCTGCCCGGCGCTCTTCTCCTCCTCTACCTGCTCGCTGACGAACCACTGGAGGAACACCTCGCTCGCGTAGTCCTTCTCGGCGACCGCGCGCCCGTACAGCTCGTGGATCGCGCGCGTGACCTCCTTCTCGTGGTCGAACGCTTTCTGGAACGCGTCCAGCGGGGCCTTGTACTTGGCCGGCGGCTCCGCGATCGCGAGCAGGGTGACGCGTCCACCGCGGTCGTAGATGTAGTCCCAGAACTTCATCGCGTGGGCATACTCCTCCTTCGCTTGCGCGCGCATCCACCCGGCGAAGCCCGGTAGGTTGGCCGCTTCGAAGTTGGCCGCCATCGCGAGATACAGGTACGCGGAGTACAGCTCCTGGTTGAGATGGGTGTTCATGGCGTCTTGGAGATCCTTGCTGGGCATGGCGTCCCTCCCGAGAAGTGAACGGATCGATCGCCCAAGAGTAGGCGCGCCGGGACGGACTTCGTTGTCCGGCGCGCCGAACGCCGCGCCTCAGGTCGCCCTTGCGCCCGGCCTTCGGCGGAGCATCCTCACAGTGCAGTGTGCGACGATGTGATCATGCGCGGGGACCGTGTGGAGGTCGTGGTCGACATCGGCGACGGAACCCGCACGTTCGACATCGTCGCAACCAAAGCCGGACGGCGCGTCGAGGTGTCCAACGTGCGCGGGACGATCGAGGTCTCGGAGGTGACCCGAACGGGGATAGTCGTTCGCACCGGGCGCTTCATGGCGGCGCGTGTCGTGGCCGTGGTCGAGCACCCCGCTCTGGACGAAGGTCCCCAACGGCCCAAGAAGCCGCGCAACCAAGCTTCTCTACTCTAGCCTCGTCCCCTAGAGAGAGGCCCCACAATGCTTGCAGTAGGGGGCGTGCGGCGAGACGATCCCGCGACAACGCGGGCAGCGCGCCGGGGCTACCGATCCCCGCTCGGCCCGGCGGCTCACCGCGATGCAGAGAGCCCCCACCAGCGCGACGACGCCCAGGATCACCACCGCTAGGGCATCGAAACCGCGCGCGCTCCCAGAGATCACCGCGAGGGCGACTCCGGCCGCGACGACCGCGGCGACGGGTCCGGTCAGGCCCATCGATCGTCCAACCAGTCGAGCACGAGCTCGAGCACGCCGGGGTGCTTGCGCAGCTGGTGGGGGGCACCGTCGAGGATCACCAGCCTGGCGTGCGGGGCGCGGCGAGCGATCCGCCGGGCGTGATCGACCGGCACCGTCTCGTCGGCGGTCCCGTGGACGACAAGCATCGGGATCTTCACCTCGGCGGCCGCGACCTCAGCCGTGACGCGATCGAACTCCTCCGCCCATGCGGACGGATCGGCGAGGACCTCCGGAGCGAGAGCCATACCCGCTTCCTGAGTCACGCGTCTCACCCCCTCGGCGGGGTCCCCCGCGGCGAAGGACACCCAGTCCGCAGGCGCGGCGAGAAGGGCCAGAGCGTCGATCGGCGCGCCCCGGCGCGCCGCCTCGAGCGCCACCGCGCCGCCGGCAGAGGACCCGATCACCCCGAGTGGGAGCCCCGCGGCCCCGTCGATCGACCGGGCTGCATCGACGATCGCCGCGGCGTCGCGCACCCATCCGTCGATCGAGAAATACCCCTCCGAGGCCCTGACCGCCCGCATGTCGCCCCACACGGCGAGCCAGCCGTCCTCGGCTGCTCGCCGCGCCATGCCCGGATAGCCCGCATCGCCGGGGACCGGCGGGCTCACCGACGGGATGCCGTGAAGCAGCACGATCACACCCTTGGACCTGTCGGGTACGCACGCGCCGGCCGAGAGATGGCCGTCGTCGCACACGACGGTCAGGGCGCTGTCCTGTGGCTTCATCCGGTGGTCACCGCCCAATCCTCCTATCTTTGCGGCATGGTGGACTCTCGCACCGAGCCCCCGTCGGCAGAACGCGCCGCGCTGCTGGCGTTGGGGGCGACGGTCCTGCTGCTCGCCGCCAAGGTCACGGTCTGGGTGATCACCTCCAGCCTGGTGGTCCTCTCGCAAGCACTCGACTCCCTGATCGACGTCGTCGCGCTGGGCGTCGTGTACGTCGCTGTGCGGCTGTCGGGCAAGCCCGCGGATGAATCCCACCACTACGGTCACGCGAAAGCCGAGAACCTGGCGGCTTACACGCAGACCTTGATCCTGATCGGCGTCGTCTCGGTCATCGCCGTGCAGGCGGCCGGGCGTCTGGCCGGCGCACCGGGCCAGGTGAACGCGCCGTGGTACGCCCTCGCGCTGCTCGCCCTCTCGATCGTGATGGATGTCGCGCGCGTTCGGGTCGTGGCGCGCGCCGCGCGCGCGCACGGGTCGGAGGCCCTTCGAGCGGGGACGCTGAACCTCACCACCGACATCGCGACCGCCACGGTGGCCCTGGCCGCGCTCGGACTGGTGCGGGCGGGGATCCAGAGCGCGGATGCCATCGGAGCACTCCTCGTCGCCGCCGCGGTCGCCGTGGCTGCGGTCCGCGTCGGACGCAGGTCGATGGACGTCCTCATGGATCGCGCTCCCGAGGAGCCGGCCGAGGCCATCGCGCAGGCCGCGGCCCGCGCGCCCGGGGTCGCCGAGACGCGCCGGGTCCGCGTGCGACGAGGCGGCGACCGGCTGTTCGCCGACGTGACGGTGGCCGCGAGCCGCACGGCCTCGCTCGAGCGGGCGCACGACATCGCCGAAGGCGTCGAGCGAGAGATAGAGCGCGCGTTCCCCGGAGCAGATGTGGTCGTGCACGTCGAGCCCGCGGGATCCCACGCGCTGGTCGCACGCGTCCAGGCGGCCGCGAGCCGGGTAGAAGACGTGACGGAGGTGCACAACGTCCTGGTCCACGCGTTCCAGGAGGGCGGGACCCGCAAGCTGCACGTCACACTCCACGCGAAGGTCGAGCCGGGCGCGACGGTCGAACAGGCCCACGGGATCTCGGACCTGATAGAAGCCGCGGTCGAGGCCGAGATCGGTCCGGACGTGCGCGTCGACACCCACCTCGAGCCACTCGGGGCGGCCGCACGGGCACGGGATGTCACCGCCGAACGGGCCGACCTGGTCCGGGCGGTCGAGGCCATCGCCTTGCAAGAGCCCGACGTGCGGGACTGCCACGAGGTCCTCCTCACCTCCGCGCGTGGCACCATCTCGGTCGTCGCCCACGTCCACGGCCGCGGCGACCTTCCGCTGCAGCGGATCCACGCCGCGTCGGAGCGGATCGAGAACGCTCTGCGCAGGGATCACCGCGAGGTCGGCGGGGTTGTGATCCATTTCGAGCCCGAGCCCATGCCGGGCCCTTGAGGCGCCCGGAGCGGATCCGGACGAACCGCTCGAAACCGACTAGCCTGACGTGGGAGGCAGGGCAGATACGGACGTGGCGCGGGCGCCGAGGACGACCGCGCCACCGCACCTCCATGACGAGACGGGGAGTGGCTTGGGGCAGCGGATCACGCGGGACGGCACCGTCGCGACCTTCGTCGCGGCGATCACGGTCGTCGCCTACCTGCTTCCTTCCGCCCGCGCCGACAGTGCCTGCTGGCGCTATCGCGACCCGGAACGAGCGCTCGCCCGCTTGGCGAACGGGGCCCGCGGCAAGCGCGGGGTGAGCCGCCTCCGCCTCGACCCGGAGCTATCCCGGGTTGCACGCAAACACACCAAGGAGATGGTGGCCGCGGGCGTCCTGAAGCATTCCAGCTACGACCAGCTCTCGAGGCGCGTCACCAACTGGAGGGCGCTCGGGGAGAACGTGGGGATGGGTCTGCGGGCGCGCCGGGTGCACCGCGCGTTCATGGGCTCGACGGCCCATCGGGCAAACATCCTCGATCGCCGCTTCGTCCACGTCGGCGTCGGCACGCTTCGGGACGGTAGGGGGCGCCTGTGGGCAACCGTGGTGTTCGAGAGCAGCGCCGACCCCGGCACCACCCTGTCGATGCCGTCCTGCGGCTAGCACGCGGATCCGGTCACACGGGGGCGCACCGCCCGTACCGCTCAAGAGATCGGCGTCGTGCGCCGATGAACGAGCAGTCACTTTGTGTGGATCCTGCCGGGACCGTCCGGTAGCGCGAGGAGGCCCTGCAGGTGAAAGCGTTGGCCACGGTACGGACCCTGTGCGGGGTGATCGCCGGGTTGGGGCTCTTGCTCCTGCCGAGTCCCGCGGGCGGCGAGCGAGGCGACAACCGGTGCTGGAGCTATAGCGCCGACGAGAGCGCGTTCGCATCACTGGCCAACGACGCCCGGGCCGATGAGGGCCTCGACAAGCTGCGCCTCGACCCCGAGCTCTCCCGGGTTGCACGGAAGCACACGCAGGCGATGGTCAAGGACGGCGTGCTGCGCCATTCGCCCGACCACCAGCTGTCGAAGCGTGTAACCAATTGGCGCGTGCTCGGGGAGAACGTCGGGATGGGCGGGAGCCCCCGCTCGCTCCACGCCGCGTTCATGGATTCACAAGCG
>JBHENN010000093.1:0-22424 GCA_046262015.1 Actinomycetota bacterium
TAGCGGAGACGAACAGGGCACCTTTCGACCTTCCCGAAGCTGAGAGCGAGTTGGTCTCCGGTTACCACACGGAGTACGGCGGCATCCGGTTCGCGATGTTCTTCCTCGGCGAGTACATCCACATGGTCGCGATCTCGGCGATGGCTGTGACGCTTTTCTTCGGGGGGTGGGACGGTCCGATCTTCGATCCGTTGTCGTGGCTGTGGCCGTTGGTCTGGTTCACGCTCAAGACAGCGCTCTTCGTCTACCTGTTCGTGTGGCTGCGGGCGACCCTGCCGCGTCTCCGGTATGACCGACTCATGTGGCTCGGATGGAAGCGCCTGATCCCGGCGGCGCTGCTGTGGATCATGGTCACCGCGGTCGTCAATACCGAAGGCATATCGCGCAACGTGCGTCTCGGCGTGTTCGGAGCGTTGTTCGTCATGGTGCTGCTCTGGGCCGGACGGGTGGATCCGCGCACACTCGCCGCCGCTCCTCCCAAGGAGGCCACGCGTGGCGCTGTTTGAGATCCTCACCGGCATGAAGGTCGTCATCAAGAACGTCTTCCACCGCAAGGAGACGGTCGGCTATCCCGAGGTCCGACGGCGGCCCTTCCCCCGCTACAAGGGACGGCACATCCTCGATCGTCATCCGGACGGCCTCGAGAAGTGCATCGGATGCGAGCTGTGCGCCGGGGCGTGCCCGGCGGATGCCATCTACGTCATCGGAGCGGAGAACACCCCCGTGGCTCGGTTCTCCCCGGGCGAGCGCTACGCGCAGATCTACCAGATCAACTATCTGCGGTGCATCTTCTGCGGGCTGTGCGTCGAAGCGTGCCCGACCGAGGCGTTGTTGATGACGACCGAGTACGAGCTCTCCGGCGAGACGCGCGAGGACCTGATCCTGGCCAAGGACCAACTGATCGTCGACCAGCCGATCGTGCGTCACTGGGAGACGCGCAAGGAGCTTCCGCCCGATCACAATCTGATGCGAGGCTCCGGAGTGTCGGTCTCGGGCAGATCGGCGCACCGGGACGATCAGCCTTGAACCTCGAGCACGTCGTGTTCGGGGTCATGTTCGTCGTCGCGCTGGGCTCTTCGCTCGCGATGCTGTTCGTGCCGAACTCGGTGCACGTGGCGCTGTATCTGGTGGCCGCGCAACTCGCGCTGGCGCTGGCGTTCCTGCTGCAGGGGGCGTTCTTCCTGGCGGTCGTGCAGATCATCATCTACGCCGGGGCCATCATGGTGCTCTTCCTCTTCGTCGTGATGCTCCTGGGGGTCGACCGACGCGACGTCCTGATCGAGCCCCTGCCCGGCCAGCGTCCGCTGGCGCTGGGCCTGGGGGCGGTCCTCGCGGCCGAGATCCTCTACGTCGCATGGAAGGCGGTGGACCTCGTCCCCGGAGGGGCGCGCGGCGGAGCCGCCGCGATCCAGGCAGCCAACCGCGATCCCGGCAACGTCGAAGCCATCGGGCGCGCGTTGTTCAGCCGCTACCTGCTGCCGTTCGAGGCCGCGTCGGTGATCCTCGTGGTCGCGGTGGTCGGCGTGATGGTCCTGGCCCGGCGGATCGCGACGGCCTCCGACCGGGGTGGCTCCACTACCGACGAGGCGGCGCGCGCCCGCGGGGGCGCCGAGGACGACGAGAAGGGCCAGGCGGCGGACACCGCCGAGTCCCGGGCCGGGTCGACGGCGTGAGCGTCGCTCCGGGCTACTACCTCGCGCTGGCGGGGCTGATGTTCACCGTCGGGGTCGTCGGGGTGCTCGTACGCCGCAACGTCATCGTCATCTTCATGTTCATCGAGCTGATGCTGAACGCGGTCAACCTCTTCTTCGTCACGTTCGCCCGCATGCGCGGGACGCTGGACGGCCAGGTTCTCGTGTTCTTCGTGCTCGTGGTCGCCGCGGCGGAGGTCGTGGTGGGTCTGGCCATCATCCTGAGGATCTCGCGTCGGCGGTTGACCGCCGACATCGACGATGCGAGCCTGCTGCGGTTGTGACCGGTTTCGGCGACCTCGCTCCCCTGATCGTGGCCCTGCCCCTCGCCGGGGCGGTGCTGCTGCTCGTCGTCGGCAACCGGCTGGGACGTCTCTCCGGCGCGCTGGCCTCCGCCGCGATCGCGGCGGCCTTCGCCGCCGGCGTGGTGACGTTCCTGCAGATGCTGGGGCGCGCCGGAGAGGACCGAGCCGTCCGCGTCCACCTGTTCGACTGGCTGTCGGTGGGCACGTTCCGCATCGGGGCCGACCTTCTCGTCGACCAGCTCGCGATCGTCATGGTCTTGGTGGTGACCGGTGTCGGGACGCTGATCCATGTGTATTCGACCGCGTACATGCGGGGCGATCCGCGCTATCCGAGGTTCTTCGCCTATCTGAACCTATTCGCCGCGGCGATGTTGCTGCTGGTTCTCTCGGACAACCTGCTTCTTCTGTACGTGGGTTGGGAGGGTGTCGGCCTCTGCTCCTACCTCTTGATCGGGTTCTGGTTCGAGAAGCCGTCCGCGTCGCACGCGGCGAAGAAGGCGTTCATCGTCAACCGGATCGGGGACCTCTCGTTCCTCGTCGGGATCTTCGCGCTCGCCGGCGCCCTGGGGACGCTGACGATCGGTCAGATCAACGACGCGGCCGGGGCGATGAGCTCGGGGCTCGCCACGATCGCCGCGCTGCTGCTGTTCGGGGGGGCGACCGCGAAGAGCGCGCAGATCCCCCTGTACGTATGGCTCCCCGACGCGATGGAAGGACCGACCCCGGTGTCGGCGCTGATCCATGCCGCCACGATGGTGACCGCGGGCGTCTACATGGTCGCCCGCTTGGCACCGTTGTTCGAGGCTTCCGGTGGCAGCGCCCTGGCCGTGGTGGGCTGGGTCGGTGCGCTCACCGCCCTGCTGGCCGCGGTCATGGCCGCAGCCGAGTACGACATCAAACGCGTGCTCGCGTACTCGACGGTCTCCCAACTCGGGTACATGTTCCTGGCCCACGGTGTGCACGCTTACTCGGCCGGCGTCTTCCACCTCGTCACGCACGCGTTCTTCAAGGGCCTGATGTTCCTCGCGGCCGGCGCGGTCATGCACGGGCTCGCCGGTGAGACCGACATGCGCAAGATGGGAGGGCTCCGCCGCGTGATGCCGCTGACCGCCGCCACCTTCCTGGTGGGATGGCTCGCCATCAGCGGCGTCTTCCCCCTCGCCGGCTTCTGGTCCAAGGACGCGATCCTGGCGTCGGCGTGGCACGAAGGGCAGTACGCGCTGTGGGCCATCGGCCTCGTGACCGCGCTCATCACCGCGTTCTACATGTCTCGTCTCTATTTCCGGGTGTTCGCGGGCCCGCTGCAGCTACCCGACGGGGTCGAGCACCCGCACGACGCGTCGCCCGCGATGGCCGCGGCCCTGGTCCCCCTGGCGCTGCTGTCGGTGGCGGGTGGGGCGTTGAACCTGCCCCGGTACCTGACGCTCGAGCATTTCCTCGAACCTGTCGTGGGCGCCTCACACGTCCCCACCGGGCTCACGCCGTGGGTCCTCGCGGGAGGCGCCCTGCTGGCGGCGCTCGTCGGTATCGCCCTCGCGCGCCACCTCTACCTGTCGCGCTACGGTCGGCTCCGCCGCGCCGACACGGTCGCCCGCTTCCCCCGCGCGGTCGCGGCCGCGCGGGGCAAGCTGTACGTGGACGAGTTGTACGGGCGCGCGGTCGTGATGCCCGCCAAGGCGCTCGCCGGTTTCTCCGCCCAGGCGCTCGACGCCCGCGTGGTCGATGCCCTGGTCACCGGGAGTGGGCGCGCCGTGGCACGGGTCTCCGAGGGGATGCGGCGGGTGCAGACAGGCTACGTGCGCAACTATGCCGTCGTGTTCCTCGCGGGAGCCGTGGCGATCTTCTCGGTGCTGGTCCTCAGGGCAACCACGTGAACGCGACCCCATGGCTCGATGCGGCCATCTTCCTTCCCCTTGCCGGCGCGCTGGCGATCGCCGCGCTCCCGCGTGCCAGGGACGATGTGCTCCGGTGGGCCGCACTCGGCGTCACCCTTGCGACGTTCGCGCTGTCGCTGGGCGTCCTGGCGGGCTTCGACAAGGATGCTCTCGGGTTCCAGCTCGGCAGCGAGCTGTCGTGGATACCGGAGTGGGGGATCTCGTACCGAACGGGCATCGACGGCGTGAGCCTGTGGATGGTCATGTTGACGACGTTCTTGATGCCGCTCGGTGTTCTCGCGTCGTGGACCGTGACCAGCCGGGTGAAGCCTTACTTCGTGTTCCTCCTCGCGCTGGAGACCGGCATGCTGGGGGTCTTCTGCGCGCTCGACCTGTTCCTGTTCTATCTGTTCTGGGAAGCCACGCTCGTGCCGATGTACTTCCTCATCGGGATGTGGGGTTACGAGCGCCGGATCTACTCCGCGATGAAGTTCTTCCTCTTCACCCTCGTCGGCTCGCTGTTGATGCTCGTGGGGATCATCTACCTGTACTTCAACGCGCACGGCGGACCGTCGTTCTCGTACTTCGCGGTCCTCGGCATCCCGCTGGACATCGACACGCAGCGGTGGTTGTTCCTCGCGTTCTTCGCCTCGTTCGCGGTCAAGGTCCCGCTCGTCCCGCTGCATACGTGGTTGCCCGATGCCCATACCGAGGCGCCCACCGCGGGCTCGGTGATGCTTGCCGGGGTGCTCCTGAAGATGGGGGTCTACGGGCTGATCCGGTTCGCGATCCCGCTGTTCCCGGACGCGGCGCGCGAGCTGGTGCCGTGGATCATGGGCCTGGCGATCGCTGGGATCCTGTACGGGGCCGCGGTCGCGGCGATGCAGAAGGACCTCAAGCGGCTGATCGCCTATTCGTCGGTCGCCCACCTCGGGTTCGTCGTGCTCGGGGTGTTCGTAGGGAGCGTGCAGGGCATGAGCGGCGGCATCCTGCAGATGGTGAGCCATGGGGTCTCGACCGGTGCCTTGTTCATGCTCGTCGGGATGCTGTACGAGCGTCGCCACACGCGGTTGATCGCCGACTTCGGCGGCCTCGCCGCATCGGTCCCGCTCCTGTCGGGCGTGTTCCTTCTCGTGGCGCTGTCGTCGCTCGGGCTCCCGGGCCTGAACGGGTTCGTGGGCGAGTTCCTCATCCTGCTCGGCACCTTCTTCCGCTACCGGTGGTGGGTGGTGCCGGCCGCGTTCGGCATCGTGCTCGCGGCGGTCTACCTGCTATGGGCCTACCAGCGGGTCTTCCAGGGTCCCGTGCAGCGCCCCGAGAACCGTGACCTTGAAGATCTCAACCTCCGCGAGATGGTGATGCTCGCCCCGCTCGTCGCACTCATCGTGGCCATCGGCGTCTATCCGAGGCCGTTCCTCGAGCGGATCGAGCCGACCGCGCGCCGCGTGGTCCAGCAACTCAACGAAGGCTCCAACCTGGCGCCCCCCACCGGCGCGGCCCGCCACGCGCCCGTCGTGTCGGGTGAGGAGGCGCCCTGATGGAGACCCTCCAGCTTCCCTCGGTGCAGCTCGCCGGGATCGCACCGGAGATCGCTCTCACGATCGCCGCCTTCGTGGTCCTCGTGGTCGACGCGTTCGTCGGCGACCGCGGCAACCGCCTGCACCTCCCGGTGCTGGCGACCGCCGGCCTGGCCGCGGCCATGTATCTCGCGATCGGTGCATGGGGCGTGAACTCCCTGCAGATCGCGCGGATGGTCGCGGCCGACGACTTCGCAGTGTTCGTGAAGGTCGCCCTGGCCGCGTTCGGGGTCCTCAGCGTGTGGCTGGCGCGCGACTACTTCACCCGCGAGCGGCTCGAGGAGTCCGAGCCTTACGCACTGATCCTGTTCGCGGTCGCCGGGATGATGCTGATGGCCGGTGCGGCCGACCTCATCGTCGTCTTCCTGGCCCTGGAGACCTTCTCGATCGCGCTGTACGTCCTCGTCGGCCTGCGCGGCACGGCGGCGAGCGAGGAAGGGTCGCTCAAGTACTTCTTGCTCGGCGCGTTCTCGTCGGCGTTCTTTTTGCTGGGGATCGCCCTCGTCTACGGCGCGGTGGGCTCGACGAACCTGTACGGGCAGGCTGCCGGCGCGCCGGGGATCGTCAGCGGGCTCGCATCGACCCCGGCGCGCGACGTGGGCCTGCTCGTGCTGGCCACGGGCCTCCTCATCGTCGGTCTGGGGTTCAAGGTCGCGGCGGTGCCGTTCCACATGTGGACGCCCGACGCGTACCAGGGCGCCCCGGCTCCGGTCACGGGATTCATGGCCGCCGCCTCCAAGCTCGCCGGTTTCGCCGTCATCCTGCGTCTCCTCGACGCGACCCTGTTCTCGCTCCGCTGGGAGTGGCGTCCATTGGTGATCGGCATCGCGGTCCTCACGATGGTGGTCGGCTCGGTGGTTGCCGTCGTCCAGGAGGACCTCAAGCGGATGCTGGCGTATTCCTCGATCGCACATGCAGGGTTCGTGCTCACCGCGGTCGTGGCGGCGAACGACCGCGGCGTGTCGGGGGCGCTCTTCTACCTTGCGACCTACGGGGTCACCGTGGTCGGCGCGTTCGCCGTAGTGGCCCTGGTCGCCGGCCGGGGCGAGCACGGGACCAGGCTCGTGGACCAGCGCGGCCTGTTCTACGAGCGGCCCGGTCTGGCCGCGGCGTTGACGCTCTTCTTGCTGTCGCTGGCCGGTGTCCCGCTGACCTCGGGGTTCGTAGCCAAGCTGGTGGTCTTCGGAGCGGCGGTCGAGTCCGGTTACTCGTGGCTCGTCGTCGTCGGCGCGATCAGCAGCGCGATCGCCGCTTTCTTCTATCTGCGCGTGCTCGTGGTCATGTACATGCAGGAGCGAGAAGACGGCGCCGAGACGCCGGACCGCGTCCCCATACCCGTGCTGTCGGGCGTCGTGGTCGGCCTCGCCGCGGTGACGACGCTCATCCTCGGCGTCGCGTGGGGTCCTCTGATCGACGTCGCTACCAAGGCGCGCTTCGTCTTCGGAGGTTGAGCCCAACGGCTCGGTTCACGAACGGACAAAGGGGTGGCCGGGAAGGGCTGCGTGATAGTTTCTCGCCCGTATCCAGGGCGTTCGTTCTGTGACTAGGGGGCGTCTCTTCAGTGCCTGACGGTTACCTCGGCCAGTACATCACCATCGGTATATTCGCCATCGCCGGCGCCGGCATCGTCTTCGGCACCATCGGCGTATCGCGCCTCGTCCGTCCCAACGTTCCGTACCCGGCTAAGTTCACCACCTACGAATCCGGGATCGACCCGATCGGGCAGGGTTGGAGCCAGGCGAACGTCCGTTACTACGTGTTCGCGCTCCTGTTCGTGATCTTCGACGTCGAGGCCGTGTTCCTGTTCCCGTGGGCGATCGTCTTCGAGCGGCTGGGGACGCAGGCATTCGTCGAGATGGTGATCTTCATCGGGATCCTGGCGCTCGCGCTGCTGTACGCCATCAAAAAGAAGGTGCTCGCGTGGCTGTGATGGAGAAGGTCAAGCTGCCGAGCCCGGTCTCGTGGCTCCTCAACTGGAGCCGGAAGTATTCGCTGTGGTGCATGCAGTTCGGCCTGGCCTGCTGCGGCATCGAGATGGGGGCCGCCTTCGCCAGCAAGTTCGACATCATCCGCTTCGGGGTCATCCCGTTCCCGGCGTCGCCTCGTCAGGCCGATCTGCTGATCGTCGCAGGGACGCTGACCGACAAGATGGCGGCGCCGATCAGGCGCGTGTACGACCAGATGCCCGAGCCCAAGTACGTCATCTCGATGGGCTCGTGCGCCAACTGTGGCGGTCCTTACTGGGACTCCTACTCCGTGACCAAGGGGTGCGACCAGATCATGCCGGTGGACGTGTACGTCCCCGGGTGCCCGCCGCGACCCGAGGCCCTGCTGCAGGGGATCATCCGGTTGCAGGCCAAGATCCAGGAAGAAGACATCCGCGAGAAGTGGAAGGGGCACTCGACCCCGGTCCCGCACATCCCCCAGGCCGGCCTCGCGGGAGGCATCTGATCCGTGTCGGCGGCTCAACGCGTGGAGGCCGAGGAAGCTCTCGACCGGGTCCGCGACGCGCTCGGCGAGCGCGTCCGCGAGGTGAGGCTCGAGCGGGATCAGGTGCACGTGCACTGCGACAAGGACCATCTGGTTGAGGTGATGACGGTGCTCCGGGACGCGCCGGAGCTCCGCTGCCGCTTCTTCACGTTCCTCTCTGCGATCGACTGGACCGCGTTCGAAGGGCGCGCCGAGGAGGGTCTCGAGCTCCTCGTCCACGTTTACTCACCCGAGCACGTGGTGCACGTCAGCGTCAGGGTGCCGTTGGGCGCGCCGGACGGCGACCTCAGCTGCCCGAGCATCAGCGCGATCTACAAGGGCGCCCTGTGGGCCGAGCGCGAGATGTTCGACATGTTCGGCATCGCCTTCCCCGGTCACCCCAAGCTGGTGGGGATCTACCTCCCGGAGGACTTCGAGGGACACCCGCTGCTCAAGTCGTTCAAGCTCCCGAGCCGCGCCCTCGTCAAGGACTGGCCCGGCGCCAAGGACCCCGACGAAGCCGCCGCAGGGGGACGGTGACCGCGCCATGACCGATCCCCAGGTCGGTGCGACGGTGCGGTGGCCCGAGGAGGTGGCCGACGAGGTCTCGTCCGGCGGGCTCGACACCCAGGACATGATCCTCAACGTCGGACCGCAGCACCCCGCCACGCACGGCGTCTTCCGCTTGCTGGCGACGATCAACGGTGAAGTGCTGGTCGAGGCCGAGCCGGTGATCGGTTACATGCACCGAGGCTACGAGAAGCTCGTCGAAGCGCGCGACTACCGCCAGATCACGAACCTGATCTCGCGGATGGACTGGCTGTCGGAGATCTGCAACGAGTGGCCCTTGTGGATGGCGGTCGAGCGCATGATGGAGATCGAGGTCCCACCGCGCGGCGAGTGGCTCCGTCTCACCATGGTCGAGATGAACCGCATCCTCAACCACCTGATGTTCTTCGCATCGTTCGGGGCGGAGCTCGGGGCTATCACCCCTACCTTCTACGCGTTCCGCGAACGGGAGGACATCCAGTTCGCGCTCGAGATGGCCACCGGTGGTCGCTATCACTTCGGTTTCTTCCGTGCGGGGGGCATCAAGGAGGACGTGCCCAAGGGGTTCTTCGCCCAGGCGCTCAAAGGGGTACGTCAGGTCATCGACCGGCTCGACCAGTACGAGGACCTCCTCCTCGGCAACGAGATCTTCAAGGAGCGGACGATGGGGATAGGCGTCCTCGACCGCGAGGTCGCGTACAACTACGGGGTCAGCGGCCCGATCGCGCGCGCTTCGGGGATCACCATGGACGTGCGCAAGGACGAGCCTTACTCGGTCTACGACCACTTCGACTTCGACGTCCCGGTGGGCACCAACGGGGACTGCTTCGACCGGTTCTGGGTCCTCGTCCACGAGGTCGTGGAGTCTGCCAAGATCGTCGAGCAGGCGATCGAGGGGATGCCGTCGGGACCGGTGCTGGGCAAGGTCCCGCGCGTGATCCAGCCCCCGGCCGGCGAGATCTTCGTCCGTAGCGAGAACCCGCTCGGCGAGCTCGGCCTGTACCTGGTGTCCGACGGCGACCGCCGCCCCTACCGCATCAAGCTGCGCACGCCCTCGTTCAGCAACGTCTCGGTCCTGCCGCACGTGCTGAAGAATACCTTCGTGGCCGACATGATCGCCATCCTCGGCTCGTTCTTCTTCGTACTCGGGGACATCGATCGCTGATGCCGTTCGAGATCCACCTCACCGAATGGCAGATCCTCGCGTTCAAGCTCGTCGTCGTCCTGACGATCGTGCCGGTCGGTTCCCTCGTCGGTGGCTACGTCCTGCACAAGGAGCTGGCCCACCTGCAGCATCGTCTCGGCCCGATGTATGCGGGCGGCTTCCACGGGTGGGCGCAGACCCTCGCGGACGGCCTGAAGTTCATCTTCAAGGAGGACATCGTCCCGGCCAACGCCGACAAGACAGTGTTCAAGATCGCGCCGGCGTTGATCTACGTGCCGGCGATCATGTTGTACCTGGTGATCCCGATGGACCGGAGCCTCATCGTCGAGGACCTCGACGTCGGGATCTTCTATCTCCTCGCGATCGGGTCGATCGCGACGATCGGCGTGCTCATGGCGGGGTGGTCCAGCGCCAACAAGTACGCCCTGATCGGGGCCCTGCGGGCGGCCGCGCAGCTGATCGCGTACGAGCTCCCGATCGTGCTGACGGCCGCGGTGGTCGCGATGCTGGCCGGGACCTTGTCGGTGGTGGGGATCGTCGAGGCCCAGGACTGGCCCTTCGTGATCTGGCCTCCGGGCATCGGCGCCGCCGCGTTCGCGGTGTTCCTGGTCGGGGCGATGGCCGAGCAGACCCTGCCGCCGTTCGACATGCCCGTCGCCGAGTCCGAGATCATCACCGGGCCCTTCACCGAGTACACCGGCATGCGGTTCATCTTCAGCTTCTTCGGCGCGGAGATGGCTCACATGATCGCGTTCGCCGCGATCGCGGCGACCCTGTTCCTCGGCGGCTATCGGCCCATCGTGCCGTGGGGGCCGCTCGAGGCGATCCCCGGCATCCTGTGGTTCATGGGGAAGACCTCCTTCATGGTCTTTCTCATGATCTGGATCCGCTTCACCTTCCCCCGCCTCCGTGAGGACCAGCTTCAGCGGTTCGCGTGGAAGATCCTGATCCCCGTGAGCCTGGGACTGGTCCTGGCCGCCGGGGCATGGGTCCTGTACGCACCCGACACGGTGTGGGCGCGCTAGAGATGACGATAGACGAGCGTTCGTCGGCGCACGATCGCAGAAGGACCTTCGGCATCGGCCTCCTCAAGGGCATGCGGGTCACCATCAAGCATCTCTTCAAGCACAACACCGTGATCCAGTATCCCGAGGTGAAGCAGGACCTCCCGGCGCGCACCCGTGGGGTGATAGCGCTCAAGGAGGAGAACTGCACCGTCTGCATGTTGTGCGCGCGTGAGTGCCCCGATTGGTGCATCTACATCGATTCCCACAAGGAGACGCTTCCTCCCAAGCGCGCCGGGGGACGTCCTCGGAAGCGCAACGTGCTGGATCGCTTCGCGATCGACTACGCCCTGTGCATGTACTGCGGGATCTGCGTCGAGGTGTGCCCGTACGACGCCCTCTTCTGGAGCCGCGAGTTCGAGTACGCGGAGCTGGACATCCGCGAGCTGACCCACGAGAAGGAGCGGCTGTCCGATTGGATGGAGTCCGTCCTCCCCCCGCCCCCCCTCGAATCCGGCGCCGAGCTCCCCGGTCAGCCGGCCGGCCCCGGAGCCGCCGACCGGGCCCCCGCTCCCGGCGCGGGCGCCGAGACCAACGGCCGCCCCGAGCAAGCTGCCGAGGCGCCGCCCGCCGCGGGGCCGCCCGCCGCTGGCGCGACCACAACCGCGGAGCGCCCCGACCAAGCCACGGCGCCGGCCGCGCCGGCGGAGCCTGAGCAGGCCGCGGAGCCCGAGCAGGCCGCGGAGCCCGAGCAGGCCGCGGAGCCCGAGCAGGCCGCGGAGCCCGAGGCCGCGGAGGCCGAGCAAGCCGCGGCGCCGTCTCCTCCGAACGTCGCGGTGCCCCACGAGGCGCCCCATCCCGTCCCACTCGAGCCCACGGAGGACCCCGAGGCGGTCTATCGGACGGTGCTGGAGGAGCAGAAGGACAAGGGCTCGTCCCCGCAGGTCGCCGAAGCGCGCGCCAAGGTCGCGCGCGTCAAGGCCGAGCGCGGAATCAGGCGCGGCCCGCAGCCGACCCCGGTCGAGACCGAGAAGAAGGTCCCCAGCGCGCCGATGGCCGGTCACGCTCCGGAGCCGACGCC
The DNA here is from genome assembly GCA_046262015.1 of Actinomycetota bacterium. Taxonomy (GTDB): domain Bacteria; phylum Actinomycetota; class CADDZG01; order CADDZG01; family WHSQ01; genus JBHENN01. The sequence goes on from JBHENN010000093.1 coordinate 11,716, forward strand.
GCCCGGGCCCCGCGCCGAGGACATCAAGCCCGATCCCGGCCCGGTAGCCCCCTCTGGGGATGAGACCGAGAACAAGGACGGAGGATCCTGATGGCCGACCTGTGGCAGCAGATCCTGTTCTGGATCTTCGCGGTGACCATGGCGGGGTCCGGGCTGCGGGTCGTGACGACCAACAACGTGGTGCACGCCGCGCTCTACCTGGTCGTGACCTTGATGGGTGCCGGGCTCATGTACGTCCTGCTGTTCGCCGAGTTCCTCGCGTGGGTCCAGGTGCTCGTGTACGTCGGCGCCGTAGTCGTCCTGATGCTCTTCGGGCTGATGCTGACGCGCGCTCCCCTGCGAGGGGGAGACCTGGACAACGACCAGCGCGGGATAGCCGCGGTCACCGCCCTCGCGCTGTTCGTGGTCCTCACCCTCGTGCTCGTCCCCGCGTTCGACGGGCAGGAGATCGACCTCGCGCGCACCACCGGGACCAAGACGGCGACGGTCGGAGAGGTCATCTTCGCCGACTATGTGCTGCCGTTCGAGGCCGTCTCGGTCCTGCTGCTGGCCGCGCTGGTGGGTGCGGTCGTGGTGGCGCGCCGGGACGACGAGAGGACCGGCTGATGCCGGTCTCGTACTTCCTCGTCCTGTCCGCGCTCCTGTTCTGCATCGGTGTCTACGGGGTGCTTGCCCGCCAGAACGCGGTCCTGGTCCTGTTGTCGATCGAGCTGATGCTGAACGCCGTCAACATCTATCTCGTCGCCTTCTCCGCGCTGTTGCAGGAGGCAGGCGTGGCAGGGCAGGTGTTCGCGCTCTTCGTCATCGCGGTGGCGGCCGCCGAGGTCGGGATCGGCCTGGCGATCGTGATCCTGATCTTCCGCAACCGCCAGAGCGTGGATGTCGACGAGATGGCGTTGATGAAGTGGTGAGCGGATGATGCTCCTGGCCGCCGAGGAAGAGGTCCTTCGTCCCGGCACGATCGGGCCGTTGATGTGGCTCGTCCCGCTGCTGCCCTCGCTTGCGTTCTTCGTGATCCTCTTCTTCGGTAAGAAGCTGAGGAACGGGGGCCACGCGGTCGGCATCGGCGCGATCGCCGCAAGCTTCGCCCTCTCGCTGGTGGGTTTCGCCGAGCTCGCGAGCGAGAAAGCGGGTGTCGAGCGCGCATGGACGTGGTTCGAGGTCGGGGGCTTCGAGATCCAGTTCGGCATGAACTACGACTTCCTCACGGCCGTGATGTTCGTCGTGGTGACGACGATCTCGTTGCTCGTTCAGATCTACTCCACGAGCTACATGCGGGGCGAGGCTCGCTACACGATCTTTTTCGCGATGCTCTCGCTGTTCACCGGAGCGATGCTGTTCATGGTCATCGCCAACAACCTGATGCAGCTGTTCGTCGGCTGGGAACTGGTTGGGGTGTGCTCGTACTTCCTGATCGGGCACTACTGGGAGGAGAAGGAGAACTCCTCCGCAGCCATGAAGGCGTTCATCACCAACCGGGTGGGCGATGTGGCCTTTCTGTTCGGCATCTTCGCCCTGTTCACGATCGGCCACACCTTCAACATCCCGGAGCTCAACCATCTCGCCGAGGAGGGGCACATCGGAGGGACGGCCCTGACGATCGCGGCCCTCCTCATGTTCGGGGGGGTGATCAGCAAGTCGGCGCAGTTCCCTCTGTACGTATGGCTCCCCGACGCGATGGCGGGACCGACGCCGGTGTCCGCGCTGATCCACGCGGCGACGATGGTCGTTGCCGGCGTGTACATGGTGGCGCGCATGTTCCTCGTCTTCGAACACGCGAGCGGCGTCCTGAACGTGGTCGCCATCGTCGCCGCGATCACGATGCTGCTCGCAGCCTTCCTCGCGCTCGTCCAAGACGACATCAAGAGGGTGCTCGCCTACTCCACGATCTCGCAGCTGGCCTACATGGTGGCGGCCCTGGGGGTAGGCGCGTTCACTGCCGGCGTGTTCCACCTGTTCACGCACGCGTTCTTCAAGGCTCTGTTGTTCCTCGGCGCCGGCTCGCTGATCCACTCCGTCCATTCGAACAACATGAGCGACATGGGAGGGCTGCGAAAGTCCATGCCCCATACGTTCCGGACGTTCATCATCGGGTCGCTGGCCCTGGCCGGCATCTTCCCCCTCGCCGGGTTCTTCTCCAAGGACGAGATCATCGGTTCGGCCCTGCGCTCCGCGAGCGAGGGCCGCCAGGCCGCAGCGTGGATCGTGCTGGGGTCGGCGGTAGTCACTGCGTTCCTAACTGCGCTCTACATGACCCGCGCCTGCGTGAAGACGTTCTGGGGCGACTACCGGGGCCACGGCCATCCGCACGAGAGTGACGGCGCGATGGTCACGCCACTGTGGATTCTGGCGGCCGGCTCGGTGACCGTCGGCTTCCTCGGTATCCCCGTGATCGGGCCCTTCCAGAAGTGGATCACCGTGCCGGGCGAGCACCACCCGGGGTTCTCGACCTTCTACAACGTCCTGCTGCCCGCCGGCTCGGTATTGATCGCGCTCGCCGGGATCGGACTGGGCTGGATGCTGTTCCAGCGAGGACGGTGGCGGGTTGATCTCCTCGGAGGGCCGTTCGCGTGGCTGTACCGTTTCGTCGCGAACAAGTACTACCTCGACGACCTCTATCTGAAGGGCATCGTGCGACCGATCCAGTACCCGCTGGCGCGCGCCACCTACTGGACCAACCAGCGGTTGCTGGACGGCGCCGTGAACGGCTCTGCGGCAGCGACCCTGGCGACCTCTCACGTCATGTACCACGGCGTCGATCAGAGCGTCATCGACCGGGCGGTCAACGGGGCCGCAGGTCTCACCGGTATGTCGGGCGGCGTCCTCAGATACATCCAGTCGGGCAACGTGCAGCGCTATGCGGCGATCCTGTTCGCCGCGGTGGCGCTCGCGGTGGCGGTCTATGCGTTCACCTAGAAGGGGGTCGGGGACCTGATGGAGCAATGGATCGATAGCTGGGGCTTGAGCGCGGTCACCTTCCTGCCGATCATCGGCGCGATCGTCCTGCTGTTCGTTCCATCGGCGGCCGAGCGTGCCGTCAAGCTCGTCGGAAGCCTGTTCGCCTTCCTCGCCCTTGTCGCCGCGGGACTGGTCGCGGCGCGCTTCGACTACGGCCGGTCGGGCGACATGCAGCTCGACGTCAACGAGGAATGGATCCCGACGATAGATGCCAACTACCACGTCGGCGTCGACGGTATCTCCCTGCCGCTGCTGGTGCTCTCGGCCCTGATCTGCTTCCTCTGCATGGTCTACCTGTGGTGGCACGTACCGGCTCCGGGCAAGACGAAGGCCTTCTTCGCGCTCGTGCTGCTGCTCGAGACGGGCATGAACGGCAGCTTCGTCGCACTAGACCTGATCCTCTTCTTCGTCTTCTGGGAGCTGGTCCTCGTCCCGATGTACTTCATGATCGGCGTGTGGGGAGGACCCCGACGGGAGTACGCCGCCGTGAAGTTCTTCCTCTACACCCTGTTCGGCTCGATCTTCATGCTGCTCGGGTTCCTCGCTCTGTTCTTCAAGGGTGGGAGCTTCGACATGATCGAGCTGATAGGCAAGGGCGACGAGCTGACCCCTGCTTTCCAGAACCTCGTCTTCTTCGGGCTGTTCCTGGGGTTCGCGATCAAGGTCCCGATGTGGCCCTTCCATACGTGGCTACCCGACGCCCATACCGAGGCCCCTACGGTGGGCTCGGTGCTGCTGGCGGCGATCCTGCTGAAGATGGGGACGTACGGGTTCGTGCGCATCGCGCTGCCGATCCTGCCCGATGCCGCCATCGTGTTCGCGCCGGTGATCGGGATACTCGCGGTGATCGCCATCATCTACGGAGCCCTGTGCTGCATGGCGCAGACCGACCTCAAACGGCTGATCGCGTTCTCGTCGGTCGGCCACATGGGATTCGTGATGCTGGGGATCGCGACCCTGACCCCTGAGGGCATCAACGGGGCGGTCTTCGGGATGGTGGCTCACGGCCTCATCACCGGGATGCTGTTCTTCCTCGCGGGGTCGATCCACGAGCGCTATCACACGCGCGAGATCGCCGCCCTCGGTGGGATGCTCCAGCAGATCCCCCGCTTCGGCACCTTGTTCACCTACGCGGCCATCGCCTCGTTGGGTCTGCCGGGGCTCGCGGGATTCTGGGGGGAGATGCTTGCCCTCCTCGGCTCTTACAGCCCCCACGAAGCCCTCAGCGTCCCGCTCTTCCGCCTGCTCATGGTCGGCGGTGGCATCGGGACGGTTCTGACGGCGGGCTATCTGTTGTGGACGATCCAGCGCGTGAACCTGGGCCGGCCGCGCGAGCAGTTCGCCGACGGCCACGGCATCTTCGATGTCGTCGCCCTCGAGTGGTACGCGTGGGCCCCGCTGCTCGCGCTGATCCTCGCCGCGGGTCTCTTCCCCAAGCTGGTGCTGGGCGTGACGAACGGCGCGGTGGAGAACCTCCTCGGAGCGTTCGGGTCCTAGATGGAGCCCGGGGTGGCCCAGGCGGCCGTCGACTGGCACGCGCTCGCACCCGAGCTGGTGCTGACGGCCGCGGCCTGCATCGTCCTCGTCGCCGATCTCTTCCTGCCGGGTGAGGCGAAGTGGGTGGCGATGCCCCTATCGGCCGCGGGGATCTTCGCGACGCTGGCGGCCGTCGTCTCCCTGATCGGCGTCGACCGGGGGACGCTGGACGGCGCGTTCATCGTGAACGACTTCGCGCTTTTCCTGAAGGGCCTCTTCTGCATCCTCGGCCTGTTGGTCCTCGCGATCTCGTACCACTACTTCCGCAGCGGGCGCTACTACCAGGGCGAGTACTACTTCCTGATGCTGTCGTCGCTCCTCGGAGGCCTGGTGATGGCCAGCGCGCGCGACCTCGTCTCGATATTCATCGCGATCGAGCTGATCAGTGTGCCGGGCTTCGTCATGGCGGCCTTGCGCAAGGGTGATCCCAAGTCGAACGAGGGAGCCTTGAAGTTCTTCCTCTTCGGGGTGCTCTCGTCGGCGGTCATGTTGTATGGGATGTCGCTGGTCTACGGGATGACGGGACAGACGCGGCTGCATCTGATCAGAGAGTCGATCGGCGCCGGCGGGGACGAGTCGCTGATCGTGCTGGCTGTCTTCTTCATCGTGGTCGGGTTCGCGTTCAAGGTATCGGCGGTGCCGTTCCACTTCTGGGCGCCGGACACCTACGAGGGCGCGCCGTCCCCGGTCGCGGCGTTCCTGTCGACCGCGTCCAAGATCGGCGGCTTCGTCGGCCTCCTCGTGCTGCTCTTCGTCGCCTTCCCCGGCGTCTCCGACACCTGGCGTCCCATCATGGCCGTCCTCGCCGCAACGACGATGACGGTGGGGAACCTGATCGCGCTGCGCCAGCGTCACATGATCCGCTTGCTGGCGTACTCCGGGATCGCTCAGTCCGGCTACATCCTGGTGGCGTTCGCGCTGATCGATCCCGCCGGCGGCGCGCGTAACGACCAGGCGTTCCAGTCGGCTCTCGTCTACATCGCGATCTACGGGATCATGGACCTCGGCGCGTTCGCGGCGGCGGTGGCGTTCGCCCGGCGGGGCTCGTACTTCATCGACGACTACTCGGGTCTGTGGCAGCGGAGCCCCGCCCTCGCCGCATTGCTGGCGGCGTTCCTGATCTCGCTCGCCGGAGTGCCGCCGATGGCGGGAGCGTGGGCGAAGCTCTTCGTGTTCCTCGCCGCGATCAACTCCGAGGTCTACTGGCTGGCGGTGGTCATGGGGGTCAACGCGGTGATCGCCGCCTGGTACTACCTGGCAGTCGTGAAGCGCATGTTCTTCGAGCGTCCGGAAGCCCAGGAGGCGATCGAGGTTCCGTACCTGCTCAAGGCCGCGATGGGCGCCGCGGTCCTTGAGCTGTTCGCCGTGTTCGTCTACCCCCAGATGCTGACCCGCCTCGCGGAACGGGCGGTCCTGGGCTCCTAGACCCGCTCGACCTACACTTCTCTTCGTGGGTCCTTGCCCTTCGTGTGGCTACGACGGTCCCGGCGACGCACGTTTCTGCGCGTCCTGTGGCACGCGTCTTGGCGAGGGCTCGGGCGCTCCCCGGAAGGAGCGCAAGTTCGCCACCGCGCTGTTCGCCGATTTCGCCGGATCCACCGCTCTGGGCGAGCGCCAGGATCCAGAGATCGTCCATACGCTCTTCGACCGTGCCTTCGTACGGCTCACGCGCGAGATCGAGCGGTACGGCGGGGTGGTCGAGAAGTTCATGGGCGACGGGCTGCTGGCGGTCTTCGGCGTGCCGACGGCCCACGAGGACGATCCCGAGCGGGCCGTGCGCGCCGCGCTCGACATGCAGGCCGTCCTCGCCGAGATGAACCGCTCTCTGGTCTCCCAGGGACGAGCGCCACTCGGGATGCGCATCGGGATCGAGGCCGGCCAGGTCCTGGTCGACGTCGAACGGGCCGGCTCGAGCCGCGATCGCATGCTGACCGGGGACGCGGTCAACACCGCGGCGCGCCTCGAGACCGCGGCGCGCGCGGGCCAGATCCTGGTGGGCCCGGCGGTGTTCGCATCGACCGGCTCGGTGATCGACTACGAAGAGCTCGATCCGCTCAGGCTCAAGGGCAAGACCGAGCTCGTCCCCGCGTGGTCCGCTCTCCGTGTGAAGGCGCGACGCGGTGGGGAGCGCCGGCCGCTGGGGCTCGAATCCAAGCTCGTGGGCAGGGACGATCACCTCAACCTGCTCAAGCAGATCCTGCATCGGGTCGACTCGGAGAACCGGACGGCGCTCGTCACCATCCTCGGCCCGGCGGGGGTGGGCAAGTCCCGCCTCGTGTGGGAGCTCGAACGCTACGTAGAGGGTCTTCCGGAGCACGTCTACTGGCGTAAGGGACGCTGCCTTCCGTACGGGGGAGTGTCCTACTCCGCGCTCGCCGATGCGGTGAAGCTCGAGTGCGAGATCAAAGAGGATGACGCGCCCGAGGCGGTGGAGAGCAAGGTCGCGCACGTGCTGGAGGGGCTGTTCGGCGGGACCGATCTCAGCAAGGAGATCCTCGCCCTGGTGGGCTCCGGCGCCGAGTCGTCGTTCTCGCGCGAGCACCTCTTCGATGCGTGGAGACGGTTCCTCGAGGCGATGGCGAGTCGCTATCCGCTCGTGCTCGTGCTGGAGGACTTGCACTGGGCGGACGAAGGTCTGCTCGACTTCGTCGATTACATGGCCGACTGGGCACACGGGCCGGTGCTGCTCGTCACCCTCGCGCGGCCCGAGCTGCTCGAGACGAGGACGAGCTGGGGCGGGGGCAAGCGCAACTACTCGGCCGTGTACCTCGACCCCCTTTCTCCGCAGGAGAACGAGGAGATGCTCGACGACCTGCTGGCCGCGGCTCTGCCGGACGAGATGAAGCTCCTCGTCGTCCAGCGCTCGGAAGGTAACCCCCTGTACACCGAAGAGATCGTCCGCATGTTGATCGAGCGGGGGGTCCTCGTGCCGTCCGCGACGGGTGGATGGCACCTGTCCGGCGGGGTGCAGCGGGTCGACCTACCCCAATCGATCCATGCGCTGATCAGCGCCCGCTTGGACTCGCTGCCGTCCGAGGAGAAAGCGATCCTGCAGGATGCGTCGGTCGTGGGTCGGATCTTCTGGGCGGGTGCGGTGGCGGCCCTCGCCGGACGCGATTCGCCGGATGTGCGAACGCTCCTCGGGCGTCTGCGCGTGAAGGAGCTCATCATCCAGCGGGACGCCGCCGCGTTCTCGGGCGAGGCCGAGTTCTCCTTCCGTCACATACTGATCCGCGACGTCGCCTATCGCTCACTGCCCAAAGCCCTGCGCGCCGACAAGCACGTCGAAGTGGCGCGCTGGGAAGAGGCCCGCGCTGGGGAACGCCGCCAGGAGATGGCCGAGGTCATCGCGACCCACTACGGCGAGGCGCTCGGCTATCTCGAGCAGCTCGGCGAGACGGGTCCCCGGCGCGCCGAGGTCGAGCGGAGCGCGTTCGTGTGGGCGCTCAATGCGGGGGACCGCGCCCGCAAGCTGTGGCAGTCGAAGGAAGCCATCAGGTGGTACTCGACCGCGGTCGCACTGGGCGACGCGCCCGGCTTGCCCGACGAGGACCTCGGGCAGGCCTGGGAGGGACTGGCAGCGTCGTCCCGCGGGGTCCGCCCCTATCCGGATGTCGGGCGGCTCTACGAAGAAGCTCTCGCTCGTTACGAGAAGGCGGGTCGGACCGCCGACGTCGGCCGGGTCCATTCCGAGCTCGCCGCGGTTGCGTTCGAGGCCGGCCAGGATGCGGAGGTGGGGCGCCATCTCGAGGTGGCGATCGCTCGGCTCGAGCCCATGGGCGATTGCCGCGACCTCGCCGCGGCGCTCAACATCCACGGTTGGTACCTCAGCCGGCGCGGGCGCTACCACGACGCGGAACCGCCGCTGCGCCGGGCGATTGACATCGCCGCCCGCTGCGACGCGGCCGACACGCAGACCACGGCGATGCACACGCTCGGGCTGGTCCTCGAATACACCAACCGGTGGCAAGAAGGGCTCGAGGTCATCCGGCACAGCTACGAGCTGGCGAAGGAGATCCACGACCTCGAGCAGATCCTGCGCGGCTCGAACAACCTGCCCGTCCTATTGGGATTCATGGCCGGCCGGTACGCCGAGGCGATCGAGATCCTGGACGAGGGCCTGGAGCTCGCGCGCCGGTACGGGAATCGCCATATGGAGGCATGGATCCTGACGACCCTCACGGACATGAGCTACGACGTCGGGACCGTCGCGGAAGAGGAGCGCTACGCGTCGCAGGCTCTCGACGCCGCGCAGGAGGTGGGCAGCGATCCGTTGATCGGCATGAGCATGTTCTCCCTCGCACTCGCCCGCGTCCGGAAAGGTGAGGTTGACGAGGGCGAAGCGCTCTTCGCCGAGGCGCGGGCGATAGCGGATCTGAACCCCGAGCCGCAGCTCGAGGTTTGGATGCCGGTGCTCGAGGCGTGCGTGGCCGCCAGCCGCGGCGATGTCGGGCGCGCCGCGGACGTGCTGGTCGCGGGTGTGGTGCGGCTTGGTCCCACGCTCGAGGTCGCCGGAGGCGAGCGTCTCCTCGCCGAAGCGATCCGCGCTCTCGTGCACGCCGGGCGGGTGTCCGACGCGCCGCCGCACCTCGTCCGGCTGCGCGCCCTGGTCGCGGAGAGGCCGCCGTACGAGGCGTTGGCGCGTTGGGCGGAGGGACTGGTGGAGCCCGACCCCACGGCGCGCGTCCGGCGCCTGGAGGATGCCGCGTCGCTGATGGAGGGCCTGGGCTGGTGCGCCAACCGCGCCCGCTGCCTCATCGATCTCGCCGCGGCGCGCCGGCCGGCAGGTCAAGACCCGGGCCCCGACCTCGAGCGGGCCCGAGCGATCCTCGAGCGGTGCGGCGCGCACGTGTTCCTCAGAGAGCTCGCCGCGGCCGACCTCTCCTAAGCGCCCCAGATCCGGTCGCGCACCTCGGTGCCGGAGGGCACGATCGAGCCGGGCCACACGATCGCCCGTGCGACGCGCGCTCCGGCCTCGACCTCGGCGCCGGCGAGGACCGCCGCTCCGGCTTCCAGCGTTCCGGGTGCGACGCGCGCGTCGGGGCCGACATAGGCGCGCCCATCGCCGGCCTTCACCACATCGCCCGGAGGTTGCACGGATGGGGTGAGGGCGCCGTCGAGCAGGTCGATCGACGCGCGCAGGTAGCGCGGCACGGTGCCGACGTCGAGCGCGTAGCCGTCGTGCTCGTGGATCGCGACCGCGCGCGCCGAGATCAAGGGCGCCAGCAGCGCGCGCGCGAGGTCGACCGGTCGCTCGCACGTGATCCCGGCCAGGGCGGCTCGTTCGAACACGCCGACCCCGATGAACCTCAGTCCCGGCGCGCCGGGCGCGGCGCGCCGATCGATCAACCTGGTGGCGCGTCCGGCCTCCGCCCACACGTCGGCGCCCTCGGTGACGCGCACCACGGCGATCGTGGCCGGAGCGCCGAGACGGGCGTGGGTGGCGAGAAGATCGCCCACCGCACAGTCGGACAGAAGGTCGGCGTTGCGGGTCACCAGCCGCTGCCGAACCCCCCCGACGAGCGCAGCCACGGTGCCCCCGCTCCCGTACGGCACCGGGCTCTCGTCGAGGAAGGTCACGGACCCCGCCCCGAACGGTGCCAGGGCCCGAACGATCACGTCGCCGCCGGCGGCCACGTTGATCACCACGGGGGGAGCCGCGGCCAGCAGGTCCGGCAGAGCGAACGCGGCCAGCGGGACGTCCAGTAGCGGAAGCGCCGGCTTCGGTGTGTGGCGGGTGAGCGGACGCAGCCGGGTGCCGAGGCCCGCCGCCAGCAGGACCGAGCCGACCTCGCCCGGCTGCGGCGCCGCGTCAGGTCCCGAGGCGCGGCCCGGCCGGTTCGTCCCCATTCCTCCCATTGTGGAGGTGAACCGATGGCGATCTCTCGACAGGCCGGACAGGAAGGGGACCTCCCGGGGCGAAGTAAAGCAGGCGACGGGCGCGCCGATGCGCCTATCATGGCGCCCGTTCCTGTGTCCGGCTGTCTTCGGGGGTGGTAGAGGCTTTGAAGCGAGCAGCGCGCGTATCGCTGGCGGTCGTCGTGCTCCTCGCGGCTGCGGTCTCGCTCCCCACTCCGGCGCTCCGAGGGATCGCGTCCAACGCGCTGGCGCAGCCCGCTCCCACGCCGACACCCATCCCGACCGACATCCCCGACATCCTCGAATCGCCGAGTCCCAGCCCCAGCCCTAGCAAGAGCCCCGGCGGTGGCGGCGGC
>JBHENN010000094.1:0-2631 GCA_046262015.1 Actinomycetota bacterium
GCCCTCGACCTTCTCGTGGTCGTCGACGCGCCCGTCCCGGTTCGCACCCAGCGGTTGGTACGCGGACGAGGTATGAGCGCGTCCGAGGTGGCGCGCCGGATGGGCGCCCAGGCTCGCACCGACGAGCTCCGGGAGCGCGCCGACATCGTCGTGCGGAACGACGGGACGCTGGAGGACCTGGTGCAGGAAGCGACGCTCTTGTGGGACGAGCTGACTCGGAAGGCGTCATGAGCGTTGACATCGTCTTCCTCGACGCGGGCGAGACGATCCTTCATCCCCACCCTTCTTTCACGGAGCTGTTCGCACAGGTGTGCGCCGCCCACGGGACGCTCGTACAGGCCGGCGCGGTGGCCGAGGTGCAGGCCCGGCTGGCCCCGCACCTCGTGGACCTGGCCGAGGAGACCGGCGTCGAGCGTGGCCCAACCCTCAGCGCGGATGACTCCCGGACCTTCTGGACCTACCTCTACCGCCGGTTCCTGTCCGAGCTCGGCATCGACGATCCTGCGCTCCCTGCGGAGCTCTACACGGTGTTCAGCACGACATCGACGTACCGGTTGTTCGACGACGTGCTTCCCACGCTCGACCGGCTGGCGGCCGCCGGCTATCGCATCGGGCTGATCTCCAACTTCGAAGGGTGGCTCGAGAAGCTGCTCGTCGAGCTCGAGGTCGGCCACCTCTTCGATGTGGTGGTCATCTCCGGCGTGGAGGGTGTCGAGAAACCCGACCTCGGCATCTATCGATTGGCGTTGGAGCGCGCTCGCGCACAGCCCGGCGCGGCGGTCCACGTCGGGGACTCGGTGACCCTGGACGTGGAGCCGGCCGCGGCCGCCGGTCTCCACGCGATCCTCCTCGATCGTTGGAACCGTAACGCCGGGCGCGCCGGAGTCACGATCTCCAGCCTGGAGGAACTTCCCGAGGTCATCCCGAACCTCTAGGGTTATGGACCCGGGTGAAGGTGTGCGCCCGAACGGGGCACCGGAAGACCTGGAGAGGCTCCGCGGGTTCGCGGCGAAGGCGGTCGCGCGCGCGTCGGCCGGCGGGCTGATCGCCCACGTGCTCGAGAGCGCCCGCGATCTGCTCCCGGCAGACCGCGCCGTCCTGTTCGTCTTCGAGAGGGACCCCGACCTGCTTCGAGGCTGGACCGGCGACGAGGAGCCCGCCGGCTCGGTCCCGGCCCGTGACGGCAGGGTCATCGCCCGCGTCTTCGGCACCGGCGAGAGCGAAGCGGTCGACCTCGCCGATCTGCCTGAGGGGGGGCGGGTTCTGCCCGGGCTGGAGGGGACCCGCCACGTCCTTGCCGCCCCCGTGGTGGCGAGCCGGCCGATCGGGGTCCTCGCCGCCGCCCGCGGCGGAGATCATGGGTTCGGCGCGCGCGAGCTCTCGCTCCTCAGCCTGATCGGGGGTCAGTGTGCGCTGCTGATGGAGAACGCTCGGTTGCAGACGTCCCTGGAGCAACAGGGCCAGCAGCTCGAGACCTTCGGGAAGCTCGAGGAGTCGGCCCGGCGTAAGAACGAGTTCGTGTCCGTCCTGGCGCACGAGCTTCGTAACCCGATGGCGACCCTGATGGGGTGGGGCGAGACCCTGCGGACGCAGTGGGAGACCACGCCCGATCACAAGCGCGAGCACATCCTCGAAGTCATCACCGCCGAGATCGCGCGTCTGTCGCGGTTGGTGAACGACGTGCTGGACGTGTCGCAGATAGAGAGCGGCACCCTCACGTACGACCGGCATCCGCTCTCGCTGCCGGAGTTCGTGGACGAGCTCCTGGTCACGCACCCCTCGCTGCGGGACCACCACGCGGTCGATACCAGACTGCCGCCCGACCTGCCTTTTGTCGAGGCGGATGCCGATCGTCTCCGGCAGGTGCTTCTCAATCTGTTGCTGAACGCGATCCGCTACTCGCCCGCCGGATCGTCGGTGCGCGTGCGCGCCGAAGTGAGCACCAATGGCACCGGCTCGGAGGTCCGGGTCAGCGTCGAGGACGAAGGCATCGGAGTACCTCCCGAGCACTGCGAGAGGGTGTTCTCGAAATTCGCCATGCTGCCCCGGCCCGAGGGCGTCGAGAAGGGAACCGGGCTCGGGCTGTTCATCACGAAGGGGATCGTCGAGGCCCATGGGGGCCGCATCTGGTGCGAATCCAAGGCCGGCTCCGGCGCGACCTTCCACTTCACGCTCCCCGTAGCAACCCAACCCCGCCCATAGCGACAGAGCCCAGGCAGCGCCGGGCGGCGCACCTCCTGGTTGCCACAGGCCTCGTATAGCGAGGCAGGCGCCGCACACGTCGTCATCCGTCGTGTGGGCGTAATAACCTCGAACGCGGGTGCAGGATGTCCTTGATGTCCTCGACCATCCTGGCAGGTGCCTCGAGGTCGCGCCGCGCAAAACGAAAGACGATCCATCCGAGCTTCTGCAGACGGTTGTCGCGCGCCCGGTCGGCGTGCCACCGATGGAACTGGGAGTGCCACCCGTATCCGTCGATCTCCAGGATCACCTTCGCGTCGGGGTAGGCGAAGTCTGCTCTCGCCACGACGTCGGGGCCATCGAAGACACGAACCTGCCGCTGTGGCAGCGGGATCCCCGCCCCGGCCAGGACCTGTTCGAAGCGTGTCTCGAGGGTGCTCTCCGTCGGCG
>JBHENN010000095.1:0-8800 GCA_046262015.1 Actinomycetota bacterium
ACTCCGAGCCGTTGGAGAGGAGCAGGACCCGCCGGTGGAGGCCGGCGAAGCAGCCGCCGTCGTTGGCGGGGTGGGTGGCGGGCAGGTAGATGTGCCCGGAGACCGTCTGGGTCACCTTCTTCTTCTTCTTCTTGCCGGCTAGCGCGCCGGTCGACATGAACGAGCCCACCAAGAGGCCCGCGAGCAGCACCGCCAAGAACCTTCTCATCGCCATCTCCTTCGTCTGGGTCCCGTCCGGTCGGGTGTCGATCCGGGGGGAGCTCTTCCGATGCAGTTCTCCGAGACAGCCCCGATTCCTGCCGGGCTCGTCCCGATATCGGCCATCTGGGCGATGACCGGACCGTCCCTCCGTCGCACAGTGGATCTCTGCGATCCGCTTCCCGGACGCCGTCTCGAACGTCGCACTGCCCTAGACAGACCCACCTTGAAGAAAGGCCCCGGCTCAGCCGGGGCCTTTCTCTGTCGCTGTGACCCGAACGAACCGGATCGTTCCCGGCTACTCCGCGGTCGCGGGGACGTCTTCCTCGGACATCCCGGCGGCGGCCAGCCCTGCCTCCGAGAGAGCCTCGCCGTCGCCCGAGGGGACGGCCGAGAGCGTCCCGACCCCACCGAGTAGCTCGCGAGCCGCCTCTTCGGCGTCGTCGTCGGCGATGCGTGGCGGCAGCCCGAACATCGCGCGGGCGTCGTCGTCGCTCATCGCCGGCTCGCCCGACGTGGTCACGCGGATCGACCGGTAGCGGCTCATCCCCGTCCCCGCCGGGATCAACTTGCCGATGATGACGTTCTCCTTCAAGCCGAGCAGCGGGTCGGACTTGCCGCGGATCGCAGCTTCGGTCAGCACCCGAGTGGTCTCCTGGAACGACGCCGCGGAGAGCCACGACTCGGTTGCCAGCGACGCCTTCGTGATCCCCATCAGGATCGGTCGCGCCGTGGCTGCCTCGCCTCCGCCCTGCACCGTCACCTCGTTGGCCTCGGCGAACGACCGTGCGTCCACCAGCTCGCCCGGGAGGAACTCGGTGTCCCCCGGCTCGATCACGTTCACCTTGCGCAGCATCTGACGCACGATCAGCTCGATGTGCTTGTCGTGGATCGGGACGCCTTGGCTGCGGTACACGCTCTGCACCTCGGCCACGAGGTAGATCTGCGCCTCGCGCGTACCGAGGATCTCGAGGATCTCGTCGGGGTCCTTGGATCCCTCCGTGAGCGCGTCGCCGGCATCCACGACTGTGCCGGACGCGACCGGGTGACCGTCCTTCTTCGCGAGGCGGGCACGGCGTGGGATCTTGTAGTTGATCGGCTCGCTGCCGTCGTCGGGCACGAGCTCGAGCGTGCGGGTGCGCTCGTCCTCGTGGATCTCGATGCGTCCCGAAGCCCGGGCGATCTCGGCCTTGCCCTTCGGGGTGCGAGCCTCGAACAGCTCGACCACACGAGGCAGACCGTGGGTGATGTCCTCTCCCGCGACCCCTCCGGTGTGGAAGGTCCTCATCGTGAGCTGCGTTCCGGGCTCGCCGATCGACTGGGCGGCGATGATCCCGACCGCCTCGCCGAGCTCCACGAGCCTGCCGGTCGCAAGTGACGTGCCGTAGCACTTCTGGCACACGCCGTACTTGGCCTCACAGAGCAGGGTCGTGCGTACGCTGACCTCCTCGACCCCAGCCTCATCGATGCGCCGGACGTCCTCGGCGCTGACCTCGTGACCGGCGGGGACGATGGTCTCGCCACCGGCAGCTGCATCCTCCATGAGGACGCGCCCCTGCAGCTTCTGCTTCAGGAACGGCCGCTCGGTCTCTATGCTCAGGCGGATCCCGCGGTCGGTGCCGCAGTCCTCGGCCCGGATGATGACCTCCTGCGACACGTCCACGAGACGCCTCGTCAGGTAGCCCGAGTCGGCCGTTCGGAGCGCCGTGTCTGCCAGGCCCTTGCGAGCGCCGTGCGTCGAGATGAAGTACTCGAGCACCGTCAGGCCCTCGCGGAAGTTCGCGCGGATCGGTCGCGGGATGATCTCGCCGCGCGGGTTGGCGACGAGACCTCGCATCCCGGCGATCTGACGGATCTGCTGGATCGAGCCGCGCGCGCCGGAGTCGGCCATCATCCAGATCGGGTTGAGGTCGTCGAAGCCCGCCTCCATCTCTTCGGTCACGCGCCCGGTCGCCTCGGTCCAGATCTCGATCAGCTCCTGGCGGCGCTCGTCCTCGGTGATCACGCCGCGAGCAAACTGTTTCTCGACCTTCTCGGCCTTGGCCTCGTGCTCCTCGATGATCTTGGACTTGCCCGGCGGTGTGGTGACGTCCTCGAGTCCGATGGTGACACCCGACTTGGTCGCGAAAGTGAAGCCGATGTCCTTCACCGCATCCAGGATCTCGGCCACCTGCTTCTTGTCGTAGCGACGCACGCAGCGCTCGATCAGCGCGGCGAGCTCCTTCTTCTTCACCAACGAGTTCTGATAAGGGAGGTCCTCCGGGAAGGCGTTGTTGAAGATCAGCCGTCCGACCGTGGTCTCCTTGAGACGACCGGGGTCGGAGTCGAACTCCTCCTGACTCTCGTCCTCGAAGCGCTTCAAGCCACGCACCTTGACGATGGAGTGAAGACCCACTCCACGCTCGATGTCCGAGGCAGCCGACTTGCCGTTGGTCCATGCCCACGCGTCGTAGGTAGCGATCGCCTCACGCGCGGATCCGAAGACCCTTCCCTCGCCGGGCTCGCCTTCGTGCTCGACGGTCAGGTAATAGACGCCGATGATCAGGTCCTGCGTCGGCGCGACGATGGGATCGCCGTGCGCGGGTGAGAGCACGTTGTGAGCCGACAGCATCAAGATGCGCGCCTCGGCCTGCGCCTCGGAAGAGAGAGGCACGTGCACCGCCATCTGGTCGCCGTCGAAGTCGGCGTTGAACGCCACGCATACGAGGGGGTGGATCTGGATCGCCTTGCCCTCGACCAGCACCGGCTCGAACGCCTGGATGCCGAGGCGGTGGAGGGTAGGCGCCCGGTTCAGCAGCACCGGGTGCTCGTGGATGATCTCCTCGAGCACGTCCCACACGTGCGGGCGGCTCCGTTCGACCATGCGCTTGGCACTCTTGATGTTCTGGGCGTGGCCGAGGTCCACCAGTCGCTTCATCACGAACGGCTTGAACAGCTCGAGAGCCATCTGCTTCGGAAGACCGCACTGATGGAGCTTGAGCTTCGGACCGGCCACGATGACGCTGCGGCCGGAGTAGTCGACGCGCTTCCCGAGCAGGTTCTGGCGGAACCGTCCTTGCTTGCCCTTGAGCATGTCCGACAAGGACTTCAGAGGACGGTTGCCCGGTCCGGTGACGGGCCGGCCACGCCGACCGTTGTCGAAGAGCGCGTCCACCGCCTCCTGGAGCATGCGCTTCTCGTTGTTGACGATGATCTCCGGCGCGCCGAGGTCGAGCAGCCGCTTCAGCCGGTTGTTCCGGTTGATCACGCGGCGGTAGAGGTCGTTGAGGTCCGACGTCGCGAAGCGTCCGCCGTCGAGCTGCACCATGGGCCGGAGGTCCGGTGGGATCACCGGTACGCAGTCCAGCACCATCCCGAGAGGAGAGTTCTTCTTCGCCGGGTCGACGAACGGGGCCACGACCTTCAGGCGCTTGATCGCGCGCTGGCGCTTCTGGCCCTTGGCGGTCTTGATCTGCTCCCGCAGCCAGTCCGCCTCTCCTTCGAGGTCGAGGGCGGCGAGCAGGTCCTTGATCGCCTCGGCGCCCATCCCGCCCTTGAAATAGTCGCCGAAACGATCCTTGAGCTCGCGCCACAGCACCTCGTCGTCGACGATCTGCTTGGGCGTGAGGTCCCGGAACGCGTCGAGGGTGTCCTGCACCATCCGCGCGTTGCGATCGGCGCGCTCGCGTACTTCCTTCTGCTGGCGTTCGGATTGGTTGCGGGCGGTCGTCTTCTCCGAGGAGCGGGCCTTACGCGCCTCCATCTCCTCGAGGCGCGACTCGGTCTCCTTCAGGATCTCCTGCAGCCGCGTGTCTCGGTCCGACTCGATCTTCGTGATCTCGAGCTGCGCCAGCTCCTCCAGCTTCGGGAGGTCCTTGTGCCGACGCGTGTCGTCGACCGACGTGATGATCGAGGCCGCGAAGTAGATGACCTTCTCGAGCTCCTTGGGCGCGAGGTCGAGCAGGTAGCCGAGACGGGAGGGAACGCCCTTGAAGTACCAGATATGGGTTACCGGAGCGGCCAGCTCGATGTGACCCATGCGCTCGCGGCGCACCTTCGACCGAGTGACCTCGACGCCACAGCGCTCGCAGATGATCCCCTTGAAGCGGACCCTCTTGTACTTCCCGCAGTAGCACTCCCAGTCCTTGGTCGGGCCGAAGATCTTCTCGCAGAAGAGGCCGTCCTTCTCCGGCTTGAGGGTGCGGTAGTTGATGGTCTCGGGCTTCTTGACCTCGCCGTTGGACCATGCGCGGATCTGATCGCCCGAAGCCAGGCCGATCCGAAGCTCATCGAAGTAGTTGACGTCGAGCATGTGTTAGCTCAAACCTCCTCAACGCTGGACGGCTCACGACGGGACAGATCGATGCCGAGCTCCTCCGCGGTCCGGAAGATGTCCTCGTCGATCTCCTTCATCTCGATCTCCTCGCCCTCGGCCGAAAGGACCTCGACGTTGAGACAGAGGGACTGCATCTCCTTGATCAGGACCTTGAACGACTCGGGGATGCCGGGCGTCGGGATGTTCTCGCCCTTGACGATCGCCTCGTAGACCTTGACCCGGCCGAGGACGTCGTCCGACTTGATCGTCAGCAGCTCCTGCAAGCAGTACGCCGCGCCGTAGGCTTCCAGCGCCCAGACCTCCATCTCTCCGAACCGCTGGCCGCCGAACTGCGCCTTCCCGCCCAGGGGCTGCTGCGTGATCATCGAGTAGGGACCGGTCGAGCGCGCGTGGATCTTGTCGTCGACCAGGTGCGACAGCTTGAGGATGTACTTGTAGCCGACGGTGATCTCGTTGTCGTAGGGCTCTCCGCTACGGCCGTCGAAAAGCTTCGCCTTGCCGACCGCGTTGACCAGCGGGTACTCGGTGTCACGCGCGCTGACGGTCTGGAGCGCGCTCAGGATCTCGTCTTCCTTCGCCCCGTCGAACACCGGGGTCGCGACCCACGTCGGCTCCTGGTCTCGCCACGCGCCGGGCTCGGCCGTCCAGCCACCGGACCCGTTCGTCTTGCCGTTCGCCGCCGCGCCGTCCTCCCAACGCTGCTTGGCCGCCCAACCGAGATGGGCTTCGAGGACCTGCCCGATGTTCATCCGCGACGGCACGCCCAGCGGGTTCAAGATGATGTCCACCGGCGTCCCGTCGGCGAGGAAGGGCATGTCCTGCTCCGGAAGGATCTTGGAGATGACGCCCTTGTTGCCGTGACGTCCGGCGAGCTTGTCGCCTTCGGAGATCTTGCGCTTCTGAGCCACGAACACGCGAACCAGCTCGTTCACGCCGGGAGACAGCTCGTCGCCGTTGTCGCGCGAGAACTCGCGCATGGCGATGACCTTGCCCGACTCGCCGTGGGGCATCTTGAGCGACGTGTCGCGCACCTCACGCGCCTTCTCCCCGAAGATCGCCCGCAGCAAGCGCTCCTCCGGGGTCAGCTCGGTCTCTCCTTTGGGGGTGACCTTGCCGACGAGCACGTCGCCGGGTCCGACCTCGGCTCCGATCCGGATGATGCCGCGCTCGTCGAGATCCGCGAGCACGTCCTCGGACACGTTCGGGATGTCCCGGGTGATCTCTTCCGCCCCGAGCTTGGTGTCGCGCGCGTCGATCTCGTACTCCTCGATATGGATCGAGGTCAGGATGTCGTGCTTGACGAGGCGCTCCGACAGGATGATCGCGTCCTCGAAGTTGTAGCCCTCCCACGACATGAACGCGACGAGAAGGTTGGCGCCCAGGGCCAGCTCGCCGTCGTCCGTCGAGGGCCCGTCGGCGAGGACCTCGCCCCGCTTGACCTTCTGGCCCTCGCGCACTACGGGCCGCTGGTTGATGCAGGTCGACTGGTTCGACCGGCGGAACTTGTCGAGCCGGTAGACCGCTCGATCGCTGCCCGAGGCCACGATGATGTGGTCCGCGGTGACCTCCTCGACGGTGCCGTTCTCCTCGGCGAGGACGACGTCTCCCGCGTCCACGGCGGCCCGGAACTCGATGCCGGTGCCGACGTAGGGAGCGGTCGGACGGAGCAGCGGGACCGCCTGACGCTGCATGTTCGCTCCCATGAGGGCACGGTTGGCGTCGTCGTGCTCGAGGAACGGGATGCACGCGGCGCTGACCGACACGATCTGCTTGGGGGATACGTCCATGTAGTCGACCTCGGAGGGCTCCACGAAGTCGACCTCGTTCAGCCGCCCTCGCACGAGCACGTGGTCCTCCGCGAAGCGGCTGTCGGCGTCGAGCTCGGCGTTGGCCTGGGCGATGATCGCCTTGTCCTCCTCGTCGGCCGTCAGGAACTCGGTCTTGGTGCTGACCTTGCCGTCGATGACCTTCCGATAGGGCGTCTCGATGAAGCCGTAGCGGTTGAGGCGCGCGTAGGTCGACAGCGAGCCGATCAGCCCGATGTTCGGACCCTCAGGGGTCTCGATCGGACACATGCGCCCGTAGTGGCTGGAGTGCACGTCCCGCACCTCGAAGCCCGCGCGCTCGCGCGACAGGCCGCCCGGTCCCAGGGCCGACAGACGCCGCTTGTGCGTCAGGCCGGCGAGGGGGTTGGTCTGGTCCATGAACTGGCTGAGCTGGCTCGAGCCGAAGAACTCCTTGATGGAAGCGACCACCGGCCGGATGTTGATCAGGGTCTGAGGAGTGATCGCCTCGACGTCCTGGGTCGTCATCCGCTCGCGGACCACGCGCTCCATCCGGGAGAGACCGACCCGGATCTGGTTCTGGATCAGCTCACCTACGGGACGGATGCGGCGGTTCCCGAAGTGGTCGATGTCGTCGGTCTCGTAGTCGGGCTCGCCCGCGTGCAAGCGGACCAGGTAGCGGATCGTCTCGAGGATGTCCTCCTTGCGCAGGACCGTCCCCATGTCGTTGATGGTCTTCTCGTCGGACTTGAAGCCCAGCTTCTTGTTGACCTTGTAGCGCCCGACCCGCGCGAGGTCGTAACGCTTGGGGTTGAAGAACAGGTTCTCGAGCAGCGTGCGCGCGCTCTCCACCGTCGGGGGCTCGCCCGGCCGCAGCTTGCGATAGATGTCCATCAGCGCGTCTTCTTCGGTCTCGATCAGGTCCTTCTCGAGGGTCTGCGCGATGGACTCGGCGCCGTCGAACATGTCGAGGATCGCCTGGTCCTCGCCGTACCCGAGACCCTTCAGCAGGACCGTGACGTTCTGCTTGCGCTTGCGGTCGATCCGGACACCGACCAGATCCTTCTTGTCGGTCTCGAACTCGAGCCACGCACCGCGCGCCGGGATGATCTTGCAGGTGTAGATGTCCTTGTCGGACGTCTTGTCGATCGACCGGTCGAAGTAGACCCCCGGCGAGCGCACGAGCTGGGAGACCACGACCCGCTCGGTCCCGTTGATGATGAAGGTGCCCTTCTCGGTCATCATCGGGAAGTCCCCCATGAAGACCGTCTGCTCCTTGATCTCGCCCGTCTCTTTGTTGATGAACGCGGACGTCACGAACAGCGGGCGGGAGAAGGTCATGTCCTTCTCCTTGCAGTCGTCCTCGTCGAACTTGGGGTCCTCGAACCGGTGGCTGAGGAACTGCAGCGCGAGGTTCCCGGTGAAGTCCTCGACCGGGGAGATCTCGTTCAGCGTCTCGCCGAGACCGGTGTTGACGAACCAGTCGAACGATTCCTTCTGGACCGAGATGAGGTTCGGGGGCGGGAGAACCTCAGCGAGCTTCGCGAACGAACGGCGGTCGCGTAGGGCGTTGGACGACAAGCGGGCCTCCTCTAGACGTGCCTGACGGGGTGGCCGAACCCGGCCCGGAAGGATCCCCTGTCCCTTCCAGACCTGCCCCCGTTGGATGACCCCGGGCGGTTCTTAGCCGCGCGACAAGGCCCTCAGAGCAACGGGGGCGGAGACATAGCAAAGAGGCAGTATAGGCGTCCGCCCATACTGAGTCAACCGGACGATGATCCAGGTCGTGCCTTTATAGATGCTCCTCGACTAGCTACCCACGGACCTTAGACCTCCAACCGTCCGAGGTCAACCGCTTTTCGCGCTCCCCCGGGATCAGCAGCCGCGGCGGACGTCGGTAGCTACTTGACCTCGACCGTGGCTCCCGCACCCTCGAGCTTGCCGCGCGCCTCCTCGGCGGCCTCCTTGGTCACCTTCTCGAGGACCGGCTTCGGCGCGCCGTCGACGAGGTCCTTGGCCTCCTTGAGCCCGAGGCTCGTCAGCGACCGCACCTCCTTGATGACCTGGATCTTCTTGTCGCCCGCCGCGGTGAGCACGACGTCGAACTCGTCCTTCTCCTCTTCCGCCGGGGCCTCGGCGCCGCCGCCGCCGCCTGCCGGACCTGCTGCCACGGCTACGGGAGCCGCCGCGGTAACCCCGAACTTGTCCTCGAACGACTTCACGAACTCGGACAGCTCGAGGACCGTCCACCCTGCGATCGCATCCAGGACCTGGTCCTGGGTGAGCGTCTCGGCCACTGTGATCCCTCCTCTTTCTCCTGGTTACTTGGTTGCGTTCTCGGTCTGGTCGTCCCCCGGCCCTGGATCCACGTTGGGGGGCGGAGCATCGGTCACCTCGGCCGCCTGCTCGGTGCCGGGTTCGGCCGCGCCGCTACCACCTTCGGCGGTCTCGGTACCGGCCTCCTCCTGGGTCGGCTCGGGAGTCTTCTCCGGGGTGGCGGCCT
>JBHENN010000096.1:0-13222 GCA_046262015.1 Actinomycetota bacterium
CCACCAAGGTGGACGAGGACCAGACCCACCGCTACGCGGAGGCGTCGGGGGACCACAACCCGATCCACATCGACGAAGCAACCGCGCGGATGGCGGGCCTCCCCGGGATCATCCTGCACGGCATGTGCACGATGGCGATCGCGGGGAAGGCTGCGGTGAACGGCCTCGCCGGCGGCGATCCCACGCGGATCAAGCGGATCGCGGTTCGGCTCTCGCGGCCGGTGCTGCCCGGCCAGGAGCTGACGACGAGGCTGTGGGAGGAGGTCTCCTCCGAGGTCGAGGGCGTCACGACCTACGGGTTCGAGACCTACAACCCGGGCGGCGCCGCGGTGGTGAAGGCCGGGATCGTCGAGATCGGTCCGGGCTAGCCCGGCAACCGGCACGCGTCCGGCAGGGTCGCCACGCGGTAGACGAGCAACGCGGCTCCCACCCCGAGGACCGCGAGCGTAGTCACGACCTGAGCGGCGGTCGCGCCCACCCGCGTGCGCCGGTCGAAGCCGACCCCCAGCAGGACGCCGGCCGCGAGGCCGCCCATGTGCGCCCGCACGTCGATGGCGCCGAAGATCGGCAGGAAGCCGATCAGCAGGTTGAGCCCGATCAACCAGGTCAGACCGCGCAGCGCGTGCGCCATCTGCGGCGACTCCCGCCGGTTGTAGAGGTAGACCACGAGGATCCCGATCAGACCGAAGATGGCCCCGGACGCGCCGACGCTGGGAACCGCGCAGGGCCCGAGCGCCGCGGACGCGGAGCTGGCCACGAGGCCCGAGACGGCGTACAGGACCACGAACCGAACCGTGCCGAACGCCTGCTCCACGTTGGGCCCGTAGATGTAGAGCACGTACATGTTGAACAGGATGTGGATGATCGAGTTGGGTGAGTGCAGGAACATCGCGGTGAACAGGCGCCACCATTCGCCAGCCACGATGGCCGGCGTGAACGATGCGTAGCGGAACGTGAACTCGGGTCCGAGGATCGCTTGAGCCGCATACACGACCACGTTGATGACGATGATGGCCATCACCGCCGGCGCGCTGGCGCGGAGCACGGTCCGGACCCTGGGGGCGCTCCGCCGCGCCTCTGCCACGCACTCGGGGCAGTGCTGGCCGACCGATGCGGGGATGGCGCACTGTCCGCATATCGGGCGTTCGCAGCGTGAGCAACGCAGCTTGGTCGGCGTCTTGGGGTGTCCGTAGCAGTAGGTCTGCTCGGCCTCGTCTGTTGCCGGCATCGTGGATCCTGTCGGCGCCTCGGTCATCGGCGCATCGTCCCACAGGGGGATGGCTATCGTGACCGGCGTGGAGCCCTTCACCGTCGCGACCTACAACGTCCACCATTGCGAGGGACTGGACGGGGTCGTCGACACCGGCCGGATCGCAGCGGTCGTCGCGGGGCTGGGCGCGGACATCGTCGCGCTCCAGGAGCTGGACCGGCACATGAAGCGGAGCGGCGGCGAGGACCAGCCGCGCGTTATCGCCGAGCTGACCGGTTACGACGTCCGCTTCCTTCCTACGCTCCGCCGCGGGCACGCCGAGTATGGGATCGCGCTGGCGGCGCGCGACGGACTCGGCGAAGTGCGCTTCGAAGCGCTGCCGCGCCTCGCCGCGGAGGAGCCCCGGGCTGCCGCCGTGGCCCGCTGGGGGGAGGTGACCGTCATCGGCGTGCACCTGTCGCAGAAGCCGGCCCCCCGCGCCCTCCAGGGCGGGGCACTGCTCGACCTGGCCCGTGCCGGCGAGCCTCCGGTGGTGGTGATGGGGGACCTCAACCAGAGCCGTCGCCACCTCGGCAGCTTCGCCGGCGCGTCCTTCGACCCCGGCCCCGACCGCAACCGCACGTTCCTCCGCGGGCCCGCCCGCCGGGTCCCGGCGCTGCTGCGCCTCGCCCCCGGGATGCTCGGCAGCAAGATCGATCACATCCTGACCGGGCCCGGGCTCGAGGTGGTTCGGGCGTGGACCATCCCGACGCGCGCATCGGACCACCTGCCCCTGGTAGCGGACATCGCCCCTAGTCCGGCCTGAGACTGCTGTGCTTGCTGTTAACTATTGGGGTTAGAACTGTTATGTTCTGGGGCGGAAGTGAGCCCATTGCCGCAGCCTCCGGGGAGGCCCGTGTGAGCATCTGGAGCATGGATCGGGCACGCGCCCTGCCCGCCGCCGCGCTCGTGGCGCTGCTGGCGCTGCCGGGGTGCAGCGGGGCGGGCGCGTCCGCGGGCGACGACGACGACCGGGTCGAGGCGGCTCAGGCAATGGCCGGGGATGCGCTAGAGGTGGCGGAAGAGCTCGGGATCAGGGTGGACGATCTCGAGGACGAGCTCGAGCGCGCCCGCACGCGGCGGGGCCTTCTGGCGAAGAGGGTTCACAAGATGGCCGGCCGGTTGTCGGACGCGGTGGCGTCACTGCGGACGTCGATCGCCGACGCGCGCGCAGATGCAGGCTCGGCCCACGGGGATGCGGCGTCCGCTCTGGAGCGCGCCGCGGGGTTGGCACGTCAGCTCGCGGTTCTCGAGAGCAGGCTCGACTATCACCTCCGCTCTCACGGAGGCTAGAGGGGACCGCATGCGACTGATGCAAGACCTCGTCGGGGACATCCTCTCGGGTCGCTACCGGTTGATCTCTCGCATCGCGGGCGGGGGCATGGGCGACGTCTATCGAGGGCACGACCTTCTGCTCGACCGCACCGTGGCGGTCAAGGTGCTCGAACCCTCTCTCGCGATCGACCCGGAGCTCGTGGCTCGCTTCCGCGAGGAGGCGCGAGCCGCCGCCCGCCTCACCCATCCCAACGTCGTCGCCGTGCACGACTGGGGCTCGCACGAGGGGACCTATTACATGGTGATGGAGCTTGTCTCCGGGACCGACCTGCGCGATCTTCTCGTCGCGCGCGGGTCGCTCGAGCCCGCCCAGGCCGTCGAGATCATGATCTCGGTATGCGAGGCGCTCGCCGCCGCCCACCGCACCGGTCTGGTTCACCGGGACGTCAAGCCGGAGAACATCTTGATCGCGCAGGACGGCAAGGTGAAGGTTGCCGACTTCGGGATCGCGATCGTCGCCGACACCGAGCGCGCCCTTCCGGGAAGCGGGATGCTGGGAACCCTTCGCTACCTGTCTCCGGAGCAAGCTCAGGGCAAGAGCGCCTCGGCGGCGTCGGACCTCTGGGCCGCGGGTTGTGTCCTGGGCGAGCTTCTCACCGGGCGCCCACCTCTGCAAGGCTCGGGCTCCGAGCTGCTGCGCCGACGGGCGACCGAGACGCCGCGACCGCCGTCGGCGACCAGTCCCGCGGTTCCATCGGACCTGGACGACATCGTGCTGCAGGCGTGCGCACTGGACCCCAGCCATAGGTTCGTCGATGCGTCCGACATGTCGGTCGCCCTGCGCCGCGTCGCGGTGCGGTCGCTGCCCGATGCGCCTCCTGTAGCGAGCTTGCTCGACGACCTCACCGGCGAGATAGGCCTCGCCGACATGGAACCGACCGGGTTCCTCGCCTCTCGATCGGCGCGGCGCGAGCGGCGCGCCGCAGGGCGACGTGTCGGCCGGAGGCTCGCCGCGGTCGTCATCGCCGCGGCGATCCTCGCGGGAGGCGCCAAAGCGGCCACCTTGATCCTGCCGCAAGACGTCGCCGTGCCGTCGCTGGTGAACCTGACCTTGCGCGCGGCAGAACGGCGCGCCGCCGAGTACGACTTGGAGGTCGATGTCACCGGGCGGGTGAAGGACAAGGAGGTGCCCGTCGGGCAGATCGTGTCCCAGTCGCCGGCCGACGGCGTCATCCGCGAAGGATCAGACATCGAGGTCATCCTGTCGGCCGGGCCTCCTGCGGTGCGCGTGCCTTCGGTGGCCGGCCTCGACCGCAAACGGGCCGCCGCGCGTCTGGAGGGGCGCGGCTTCGAGCTCGGCGAGATCGAGCGGACGTTCTCGCTCGAGGACGAGGGAACGGTGATCGAGCATCACCCAGCAGCCGGCAAGCTGCCGTGGGGTAGCCCGGTCGATCTCGTGATCAGCAAGGGCCCCCGGCCCATCGAGGTGCCGGCGGTCGCGGGACTGCGGCCGAAGGCAGCAGCAGCCGCGCTGGAAGGCGCCGGGTTCACGACCGTGGTCGTCGACGCGTACTCCGACGACGTCCCCTCCGGTGAGGTGATCTCCACCATGCCGGGAGCGGGGGAGATCGCCCCCGAGGGCAGCGAGATACAGATCGTCGTGTCGTTGGGGCCAGAGTTCGAGAAGGTGAAGATGCCCGACATGCGCGGGATGAGCGTCGCCGACGCCACCGCGAAGCTGGAACGGCTGGGACTCAGGGTTTACGTGCAGGAATCGTGCGACGGCACGACCGTGGTCGAGACCGACCCTCTGGCAGGCACCATCATCCGCGAGAACGATCGCGTGGCGCTGTTCGTCTGCTGATAGGTGCCGCCGGCGACGGGGCCGACTACGGCCTCAGGTTCGGCGCTGCAAACGCTGGGACGACGGGTGGGGGCTGAGACGAGGGCCGCTTAAGCTACGCCGCCGTGAACGACGCCCGCGCTGCAGGCGCCCTCGCCGCGCGTCCGGCGGGTGTGGGGTGGGTGTCGTGGGCCCTTCTAGCGCTGGGCGTCCTCTCCGCGTCGATCTCCGCCATCCTGACGCGCTACGCGAGCGCCGAGCATCTCGGCGACGCTCAACCCTTAGCGATCGCGTTCTGGAGGTGCGCCCTCGGCGCGCTTGCTCTCGCTCCGTTCGCCGCGGCGCGTCTGCGCAGCGTGCCGGCGCGCCGGACGGGCTCCGCGGCGATCGCGGGTGTCTTCCTCGCGGTGCACTTCGCCACCTGGCTGACGTCGCTCGACCTCACGACGATCGCGCATTCGGTCCTGCTCGTGTCGATCTCGCCGGTGTTCGTGGCGCTCGCGGCCCGGTTCATCCTCGGCGAACGTCTTCGCTCCCTCGGGTGGGTCGGCATGGTCCTGGCGCTTGTGGGCACCGCCGCTATC
Organism: Actinomycetota bacterium; assembly: GCA_046262015.1. Taxonomy (GTDB): domain Bacteria; phylum Actinomycetota; class CADDZG01; order CADDZG01; family WHSQ01; genus JBHENN01. The sequence continues at coordinate 4,952 of JBHENN010000096.1, forward strand.
ACCGGGGGGCCTGGCGGCGACGCGTCGGCGCTGGGCGACCTGCTGGCGTTCGTCGGCGGGGTCACCGCGGGCGGCTACGTCTTCGCGGGACAGCTCGCGCGCCGTCATCTCGGCATCCTCGAGTACGCGGTCATTACCTACACGCTGGCCGCGGTGCCCATCCTCGCGGTGTGCCTCGCGCGCGGCATCCCGCTCGGCGGTTACGGCGCGCCAACGTGGCTGGCGATCGCGGCGATCCTGGTCGGGCCTCAGCTCCTCGGCCACACGATCCTCAATCTCGTCGTCAAAGACATCGGCGCCACGGTGGTATCGGTGGCGATCATGGCCGAGCCTCCGATCGCGGTCGTAGCGGCGTTCCTTCTGTTCGGAGAGGTTCCCTCGGCGATCGTCTACCCGGCGGGTGCCGTCATCCTGACCGGCATCTACTTGGTGTCGCGGGCGCGCATGGTCGGCCCGGTGGTGACCGATTGATCCTCGAACACGCGCGCGGGACCCTCGCGCTGGACCGCTGCCTCGTGATGGGCATCGTCAACCGGACGCCCGACTCGTTCTACGACGGCGGGCGGATGGACCTCGCCGCGGCCGCTCGCCACGCGGCCGCGCTGGTGGACGAGGGGGCGGACCTCCTCGACCTCGGTGCGGTCAAGGCCGGTCCCGGTTCCGAGGTCGGCGAGGATGAGGAGACGGCGCGGCTGATCCCGCTGGTGGAGACGCTTGCAGAGGCGGTGGAGGTCGTGCTGTCGGTCGAGACGGCTCGCCCCGGGGTAGCGCGCGCGGCGATCGACAGAGGCGCGGTGATCGTCAACGACGTCTCGGGGCTCCGCGATGCGGGTCTCGCCACGGTCTGCGCGGAGACAGGCGCGGCCCTCGTCCTGATGCACCACGGCGGCCAGATCCGGGGACGTCCCCGGCACCCCCGCTACGACGACGTGGTGGCGGCGGTGGTCGCGGGATGGCGCGAGCTGGCGGCGACCGCCGGGCGCGCCGGGGTGGCCGCGCGCAGCCTGATCGTCGATCCCGGGCTCGACTTCGGTAAGAACACGTTCCAGTCACTCGAGATCCTGCGCCGGCTCGACGAGCTAACCCGCCTCGGATGGCCGGTGCTGGTCGCCCCGTCGCGCAAGGACGTCGTCGGCGAGACGCTGGATCTGCCCCTCGAGGAGCGTCTCGAGGGGACCCTCGCGGCGATCGCGGTATCGGTTCTCAAGGGGGCGCGGATCGTGCGCGCGCACGACGTCCGCGCCGTCGCCCGAACCGTCGCGATGACCGAAGCGATCGCGGGCGCCCGCCCGCCTGCCGCCCCCGTGCGCGGCTTGTGGGACTAGCGGCTCTCGACCCCGGTCAGGGGTCGGTGAGGAAACCAACCGGCACTCGGTCCTTGCTTGCCTCCGCGATCGGCGGGACGAAGACCGCCGTCAGCGGGTTGATCCCCCAGCGCGAGAAGCATTCGAGCATGGCGGCGGCGACCGCTTCGGCGGGTACGTCGTAGGAGGGACCTACCTCGCCGGGCTCGTGCGGTCGCTCGCTGTCCATCTTCACTGCTTGTCGGCAGGAAACGGTCATCGCTTGATACCTTTCGGGGATGCCGCCCAAGAGGATCCTCATCGTCGAGGACGAAGAAGCCGTGCGCGACCTCGAGAAGTTCATCCTCGAGACGCAGGGTTACGAGGTGATGGAGGCGCGCGATGGGCTGGAGGGCTTGGCGAAGGCCGAGTTCCGCAAGCCCGACCTCATCCTTCTCGACCTGATGATGCCGGACGTGTCGGGAGGGCGGATGTTCGACGAGATCAAGCGGCATCCCGCTACCGCGGGGATCCCCATCGTGGTCGTGACGGGGAAACCCGACGCGCACGAGCTGTTCGACGAGGAGATCGGCGCGCAGAACGTCGTCATGAAGCCGTTCGAAGCCGACACCTTGCTCGCCCGGATCCGGGACCACATCGGCGACGCCGGCTAGAAGCTCTCCAACCTGAGCGTGGAGGCTTATCAGATAGCCCTGGCGTCCGTGGTAGGGCTCATCTTCGGAAGCTTCGGCACCGTGGTGAGCCACCGCCTCGTGCGCGGCATGGACGTCGTGCGGGGGCGGAGCATGTGCCCCGTCTGCGGCCGGCAGATAGCCGCGGCGGAGAACATCCCGGTGCTCAGCTATCTCGTCCAACGCGGGCGATGTAAGCACTGCGGTGCGCCCATCTCGGCGCGCTATCCGCTCGCCGAGGCCGTCACCGGTATCCTCTTCGGCCTCGCGGTCTGGAAGTTCGGGCTGTCGCTGGAGGCCGCGGTCTACGCCGCGTTCTTCTGGGCGCTGGTGGTGCTGACCGTGATCGACCTCGAGCACAAGCTGCTGCCCAACAAGATCGTTTATCCGGCGTTCGTGGCCGGCACGATCGGCCTGAGTGCGGCCGCCCTGGTCAACGGCGCGCCGGAGCGCATCCGGGACCTCGGGGTAGGCGCTTTGATCTTCGGGGGGTTCTTCTTCGTCATCGCGTTCATCTACCCCGCGGGGATGGGGGGCGGCGACGTGAAGCTCGGGTTCGTGCTCGGGGCTTTCCTCGGTTATCTCGGAGGACCCGGCGTCGTCGTGACGGGGATGTTCCTGTCGTTCGTGATGGGGGGCGTGGCCGGGATGCTGACGATCGCTCTGGCCGGCGGCGGCCGCAAGACGGCCCTTCCCTTCGGACCGTTCCTCGCGCTCGGCACCGTGGTCGCGATCTTCGTGGGAGAGCGTCTGTTCGCCGCCTATATGGGAACGCTCTGAGGTCCCGGCAGGATCGCCCGCCCGGGGAGGGCGCCGCGACGGGGCCGCTTAGCATGGCGCGATGGACGAGGATGACGAGCGCGAGCCGCTCGAAGACGACGCGCCGCTCGAAGACGACGCGCCGCTCGAGGAGGACGAACGCGAGATGCTGCGTCAGGACCTCGTCGACGTCCAGGTCCTCAAAGAGGTGCTCGCGCCCAAAGGCATCAAGGGAGCAGTCTTCTACTGCTCGGACTGCGAGGAGGACCACTACCTCAGCTGGGATCTCCTCGCCGGTAACCTCCGGGAGCTGCTCGAGCAGGGCGAATCCCCCGTCCACGAGCCCGCCTTCGACCCCGACCCCGACGACTACGTCTCGTGGGACTACGCGCGCGGCTTCCTCGACGGTTACGAGTCGTTCGAGCAAGAAGAGATGACCGAGATGGCTATGGGTCTGGTGCTCGAGCTGCGCGACCGGGGATGGGACGTGGAGCAGGTGAAATCGTTGCTGGCCGCGCTCGGCTTGCAGTTGCCGAGCGTCGACGCCGACGGATCGAGGGGCGAGCCGGACTGAGAGCGCGCGTCATCGCCTTCGCCAACCAGAAGGGCGGCGTGGCAAAGACCACCACGACCGCCTCGATCGGCGCGGCGCTGAAGGAGCGTGGTCGACGCGTCCTCGCCGTGGACCTCGATCCTCAAGGGGCTCTTACCTACTGTCTGGGAGCCGACCCCGACGAGCTCGACGAGACGGTGAACGACGTGCTCATCCGACGTCTGCCGGTGCGCAGCGTCATCCTCGAGCTCGAGGTGGACGTCGTGCCGGCCAACATCGACCTCGCCGGTGCCGAAGCGGTTCTGCTGACCAAGACGGGACGGGAGTATGCGCTGGAGCGCGCTCTGCGCGACGTCACGGACGCGTACGACTACGTGCTCATCGACTGCCCCCCCTCGCTCGGCATCCTGACGATCAACGGGCTGACCGCGGCTCAGGAGGTGGTGATCCCGCTGCAGTGCGAGGCCCTGTCCCATCGGGGGGTGGGTCAGCTGATCGAGACACTGGGCGACATCCGTCATTTCACGAACCCCGATCTGAAGATCACCGGCTTGATCCCGACCATGTACGACGGGCGCTCGAAGCACGCTCGCGAGGTCCTCGAGGACGTAGGCGCCCGCTACCAGGTACGCGTGCTCGAGCCACCGGTTCGCAAGTCGATCAAGTTCGCGGAGGCGTCCAGAGCGGGCCGGACGATCCTCACGTACGCACCCGGTCATCCCGGGGCCATCGCCTACCGGGAGCTGGCGGCAACCTTGGAGACGGCCGCCTCGTGACCGGATCGCGGTCGGGGCCACCGGGGAAGCATGCCCTGTACAGCGCCGGCGAGAAGCGCAGGTACACGTGCACCGTCGAATGCTCCTCCTGTCGTGATGAGACGCGGGTGAGCTATCTGGAGCTGGCCGTCCTGATGCTCCCGCTGCACTTCCACGTGCCGCTACTGCGTTACCACCACTCGTGGTTCCGCTGTCCGAGCTGCGGACGCCGGACGTGGATGCGCCTCCACCTCGACCGTTAGCGGGCCCTGGGCGAGGAGCCGTCGTTTAGGGTCATGACCGGGCTCATCAGGGATCGAGCCGCTATCGACCCGGCAGCGACCGTGGATCGACCGATCCAGAAGGAGGACCGATGGCGAGGAAGCCGAGTAAGCAGGTGGACGTCGCGCGCAAGCAGATCGGCAAGACCGCGCGCCGGGTGAGCAAGGTAGGGACCAAGGCGGCCGCCGTTGCCCGGGACACCGCCAAGGACGTGACCAAGAGTCGCGATGCCAAACGCGCGAAGAAGCGGGCCAAGGTGGCCGGAGCTGCGGTGAAAGTCGCCGCGGGTGCGGCGACCGTTCTCGTCAAGACCGCGGTCGAGGCGGGCCGGGGCGGGGCCAAGGGGGTCGCCCGTTCGAAGGAAATGAAGCGGGCGAAGACCAGTGCCCGGAAGGCAGCCACCGCCACGCGCAAGGCAGCGGCGACCACCGCCAAGTCGGCCCGCAAGCAAGGGGCGGGTGCGGTGAAAGAAGCCTCGCGCCGCAGCTCGGCGGCGGCCGCGAAAGCACGCTCGACAGGCTCGGCGGCTGCGAAGAAGGCGCAAGCGAAGGCCGCCGAAGGCCGCAAGCGAGCAGCCCGGTAGGCGTCCGCACCTAGGATCCGGCCCTCCGGCTCGGTCCAGGCCAAGATGCCCTTGTGAGAGAGACCGCCTCGAAGACCTACACGTCGCGCGCTCAGTGGCTCCGCCGGCTGGCGTCCCGGCGCAAGGACCGGGTTGCCTTCGTGCTGTCCGGCGGCGGGCCACTCGGCGCCCTTCAGGTGGGCGCGCTGCGTGCGCTGATCGAGCGCGGCGTCCAGCCCGAGCTCGCGGTGGGCAGCTCGGTCGGTGCGCTCAACGGTGCCTTCCTCGCGTTCGATCCAACCCTCGACGGCGTGGCCGAGCTCGAGCGGCACTGGCGCGCCTTCCGGGATGGCGATCTCTTCCCGGGTGGCCGCTTCCGCGTTCCGTGGGCGCGCATGTTGCGCCGGGGCAGCGCGGTCTTCGAGAACTCCGGCCTGAGACGGATGATCGAGAGCGGTCTCGGCCGGGACCTTCGCTTCGAGGATGCGAGGCTCCCGCTGGGCGTCGTCGCGACCGACATCGAGACCGGGGTCGAGAGGTTGTTCTCATCGGGACCGCTGACCGATCCTCTCCTCGCGTCCGCGGCGATGCCGGGGATCTTTCCCCCGGTCGCGATCGAGGGGCGCGTCTATACCGACGGTGGGGTCGCCAACAACGTGCCTCTCGCACCGGCGATCGCGATGGGCGCAAAGACCCTCTACGTCATGAACGCGACGTCGCACGCCCACCAGCGGAGACCTCTGATCCGGCCGATGGATTACCTGCTCCATTCCTTCGCGCTGGCGCGCTCACAGAGATTGTTCATCGAGCAGCCGATGTACTCCGAGCGCGTCCGCGTGGTGATGCTCCCGACGGTGACTCTGGACTTCTACGTGCCGTTCGCCTCTATGGCCTATACAGACACCTTGATCGACCTCGCCTACAAGGAGACCGTCAGGTTCCTTGACGGCGCGACCCCGGCCGTGGTCGAGCGCGCCGACGAGGGTCGCCTCGAAGCGATCTATCCCCCGACGTAGGGTGGTGTCCATGGAGCCCACGAAGGTCTCCGAAGGTCCCGGTGCCGTGACCCAGGCGCCCGAGGAGAGCGCGGTCGCGCCCGTGCCCGCGGGGCGCGCCAGCGACGCCATGTCGGCCTTCGAGGCGGCGACCTACTTCTTCGACCAGGCCGCCCTGCGGCTCCATCTCTCCGACGAGGTCCGGGCGGTTCTTGCATCGCCCTATCGGGAGCTTTCGGTTCAGATCCCGGTACGACACGACGATGGTCGCACGGTCGTGTACCGCGGTTACCGGATCCAGCACAACGGGGCGCGCGGGCCGTACAAGGGCGGCATCCGCTACCACCCCTCGGCGGATCTGGACGAGGTCCGCGCTCTGGCCGCGCTGATGACGTGGAAGAACGCGGTGATCGACGTTCCCTTCGGAGGGGCCAAAGGCGGCGTCCAGTGCGATCCGCGCTCCCTCTCCGGCCCTGAGCTCGAGCGTCTCACGCGCCGGTTCACCTCGATGATCTCGTACGTGATCGGCGTCAACCGCGACATCCCGGCGCCCGACATGGGGACGAACGCCCAGACGATGGCGTGGATGATGGACGCGTTCGGACAGAAGAACGGCTACACGCCCGGCATCGTCACCGGCAAGCCCGTTGAGCTAGGGGGATCTCCCGGGCGCGAAGAGGCGACGGGGAGAGGAGTGGTCATCTGCGCGGCCGAGTCCGCCGGGCGCAAGGGGATGACCTTCGAGGGCGCGCGCGTCGCTATCCAGGGCTTCGGCAACGTCGGCTACTGGACCGCCGTGCTGGCGGCCGAACGAGGCGCGCGGGTGATCGCGGTCTCGGATGTCGAGGGCGGGTCCCACAACGACAGCGGGTTGGACCTGACCGCTCTGGGAGAGCACCAGCGCGCGGGCGGCGCGGTCCCCGACTTCGCCGGTGGCGATCGAGTGACCAACGACGAGCTCCTCGAGCTCGACTGCGACATCCTCATCCCGGCAGCCATCGATCGGGTCATCGACACGAGGAACGCCGATCGGATCAAGGCCCGGCTGGTGATCGAAGCGGCCAACGGCCCGACCACCCCGGCGGCGGACGAGATCCTGACGTCCAACGGGGTCGTCGTCGTCCCCGACATCCTGGCCAACGCGGGGGGCGTCGCGGTGTCGTATCTCGAATGGGTCCAGAACATCCAGCAGTTCCGGTGGGAGCTGGACGCCGTGAACGAGGAGCTCCAGAAGCGCATGACCGCGGCGACCGATGCGGTCTTCGGACGCGCTGAGGCGCAGGACACGACTCTACGCTCGGCTGCGTTCGACATCGCCGTCGAGCGCGTCGCCCACGCCGCCCACCTGCGGGGCTACGTCTAACTCCGGCGCGCCGCCCGCTCCCGAGCCGAGTGGGTGATCCCGCGCGCCTCTGTATGTAGGTAGAACACCCAGTCGGCGGGCGCTCCCGAGCCGAGTGGGTGAATCCGCGCTCTGTGTGTGGGCTGAGCACCCACTCGGCGGGGCGCGCCGCGAGGATCTTTCGCGGCATAACCGGACGATCGGTGCTTACCGGTCCGCCGATCTACTTAGGGTGAAGTAACGGTCCCACATCTTGAATTGTGTAAAGAAGCCAACTACAGTGAGTCACCTAGTTGAGAAATGTGTTGCGGGGGAGGCACCGCGTGAGGGATAGGTCCGAAATCGGGATCCTCACGTACGCATCTCAGCCCTCGTTGTCGTCATACTGCTCGCGTCAGTGTTCGTCGGAGTGGCCTTCGCTTCCCACAGGTCGCATCGAGTCGATGACAGTTGCAGTGTCAACGACACGACGTACTTCACGGCTGCAGGACCAGATACCACGATGTACATCCACAGGCAAGCCGACAAGGCTTTCAACAATTGCCATGTCTATACCAGTACGATCGGTAGTACCTCCGATGTTGTCAATTCGATGTCGTGGTATCTGCCGGTCTCGTCTGCATACGACGGCGATTACTACGTGTATGCGTTCATTCCATGCGAAAACATTTCTGGACACTGGAACACGACCGATGCGAGGTATCGTCGCTACCGCAATGGAAGTAGCCGAGGAATCACCGAACTATATCAATACAACATGAAAGCCGGCATCGATTACTGTACGAACCAAGGGTGGAGCAGTTTCCAGAAACGCATTACAGAGATCAATGGTCCTCCGAGCTATGACCACTTCTACGGCAGCCAGGGCGGCTATATGATGCTAATCGACAAGAGCAGTGACGCCGGAAAATATGTGAGCGCCGACATGCTCGACTACACACCGAGGTCGCACTAGCGGATGGAACGACGATGAGGAAGATCAAATGGATCTCCGAGCGGCGCTCTCCTCGGATCATCGGGTTTCTTGCCCTGGCGGCGGGGATCCTGA
>JBHENN010000097.1:0-71279 GCA_046262015.1 Actinomycetota bacterium
AGCAACCAGAGCCGCCCGACGAGGAGTCCCGGGTGAAGCTGCTGGAAGAGCTCTACGCCACCCTCGAGGCCGAGCTCGAGCGCGATCTTGGCCCCACGCACCCGGCTCGATAGCGAGCTGGTGCGCCGCGGCCTGGTCCGGTCGCGGTCCGACGCCAGGACGGCGATCGAGCAGGGGCGGGTGGCGGTCCAGGGGATGCCGGCGTCCCGCACGAGCACGCTCGTCTCCCCCGAAGCGGCGATCACCGTGTCCGAGCCCGACGCGCGGTTCGTGTCCCGGGGGGGGGACAAGCTGTGCGGCGCGCTCGAACGCATGGATGTCGTCGTGCGCGACCGCAAGTGGCTCGACGTCGGGGCATCCACCGGGGGGTTCACCGATTGCCTGCTCACGCGTGGTGCGGCGGCGGTGGTAGCGGTCGACGTCGGCTACGGACAGCTCGACTGGCGGTTGCGGAACGACGCGCGCGTGGTCGTGATGGAGCGGACGAACGCGCGGTCGATAACGGCGGACGACCTTCCCTGGAGCCCGGACGGCATCGTCGCCGACGTCTCGTTCATCTCTCTGACGCTCCTGGTCGATGCCTTCGACGCGGTCTCGTCCCCGGCGACCGACTGGGTGCTGATGGTGAAACCACAGTTCGAGGTCGGGCGAGGCCTCGTGGGCAAGGGGGGCGTTGTACGGGAGCCTGCGCACTGGCTCGGAGCGATCGAACGCGTGGTCGAGGCCGCATCCGCACGGGGGATGGGCCTCGTGTCCGCCGCCCCCTCGCCTCTGCCGGGGCCTGCCGGCAACCGTGAGTTCTTCCTGCACCTCAGGGCGGGAGGATCCGCCGACCTGGCGCCTGCGGCTGCCGCGGTCGCCGAGGCCAGCCGCGATGATGGCGCCCCGTGACCATCGCGAGCGTCGCCCTCGTCGCACACCCGGCCCAGGAGGTCGCCCGGCGTATCGCCGGCGAGCTGACCGAGGTGCTGCAGGCGCGGGGGGTCGGCGTGAGCGACGAGTCTCCCGATCTCGTCATCTCGCTCGGTGGCGACGGGACCATGCTGCGGGCGGCCCAGGTCGCGCATGCACAGGACGCACCGCTGCTCGGGGTCAACCTCGGCGTTCTCGGTTACCTCACGGAGGTCGACGCGGGGCGCGAGCGCGACGCGGTGGAGGACATCTTCCAGGGGCGCTTCGAGATCGAGGAACGCATGATGTTGAGCTGTCGCACCGGCGACGGCGACGCCTCGGAGTTCGTCGGCCTCAACGAGGTCCTCGTCGAGCGCTCCGGTCGTCATCGGCTGGTCCGCCTCAGCGTCCTCGTGGGCGGGGAGACCCTCGGCGCGTTCAACGCCGACGGGGTGATCGTCGCCACCCCCACGGGCTCGACCGCATACGCGCTCAGCGCCGGCGGGCCGATCGTGTCCCCGCGGGCGCAGTGCCTGGTGGTGGTCCCGGTCAACCCTCACATGATCCTGTCGCGTCCCTTCGTGCTCGCCCCCGACGAGACGGTGGACATCGTCGTCGAGGAGGTCGAGCAGGGAGCGGCGCTGACGCTGGACGGCTCGATCGGCTGCGACCTCGAGGGCGGGGCCACGGTCGCGGTCGAGCGGCACCCCCGCCCCCTCCGTCTCGTTCGCCTGTCCGGGCCCGTCTTTTTGGAACGCCTCCGGCAGAAGCTGAACCTCCCGCGCTGAACCGTAGGATTCGCCCGGTGCTTACCGAGCTCGTCGTCGAAGGCCTCGGCGTGATCGACCGCGCCGACGTCGTCCTGTCGCCGGGCTGTAGCGCACTCACGGGAGAGACGGGCGCCGGCAAGACCCTGCTGGTGGCGGCGCTGGGTCTTCTTGCCGGCGACCGGGCCGACCGCGCCATGATCCGCGGCGATCGGGACGGAGCCCGGGTCGAGGGCCGGTTCGAGGTGCCCCTCTCTCACCCCGCGGTCGACTTCCTCGCGGCGCACGGGATCCTTGAAGACGGACCGTCGACAGAGCGCGTGGAGCTCGTCCTCGCTCGCACCATCCTCAAGGACGGCCGCGCCGGACAGGCCCGCGTCAACGGGCGTCTGGTGACGACGGCGATCCTGGCCGGCGCCGGACGCACGCTCGTCGAGATCGCCGGCCAGCACGAACACCAGTTGCTGACGCGCCCGAGCCACCAGCGTCGTCTGCTGGACGCGTTCGCGGGACTGGAGGTCGAGGCCCTGGCGGCGCGCGTCTCGGCCGCGGCGCGAGCCTCGGCCGCGGCGCGACGAGAGGCCGAGTCCCTGCAGGCCGCGGAACGAGAGCGCGAACGCGAGCTGGACGTCTTGCGCTACGAGATCGCCGAGATCGAGGCCGCGGCTCCGGCGCCCGGCGAGGCCGAGGAGCTGCGCGCCGAGGTGACGAGGCTCGAGCACGCCGAGACGCTGGGGAAGGGTACGGCCGCGACCGTGGCCGCACTGCGGGACGACGGTGGGGTCGTGGACGGCCTCTCCGGTGCGGCGTCACGCGTGGCCGAGCTGGCCGGCGTCGACCCCGGGTTGGCTCCGCTCGCGCTGCGGTTGGAGGCGGCCGCGTACGAGGCCGCCGACATCGCCGACGAGCTGACCGCGCGGAGCGTCGAGCCGGATCCCGATGCGCTCGAGACGGCGCGCACCAGGCTCGCTCTCCTGGCCCGCCTCCGCCGGAAGTACGGCGCCGAGGAGGACCACGTGCTCGCCTACCAGCAGCGCGCGCAAAAGCGCGCGGGAGAGCTCGACGGGGTGGCCGCCGACCTCGACCGCTGGATGGAGGAGGCGAGCCGCGCGGACCGGGAGGCCGCCGAGCTGGCGGCGCTGCTGTCGGACGCGCGCCGGGAAGCCGCCCCCCGTCTCGAGGTCGCGGTGGTCGAGCTCCTCGCGACCCTCGCGCTGGATCGAGCGGCGTTCCGAGTCGTGCTCGAGCCCCGCACCCTCTACGACGGCGGCGCCGAGACGGTCTCGTTCCTGGTCGCGGCCGACAAGGGTTCGTCCCCGGCACCGATCGCGAAGGTCGCGTCGGGAGGAGAGCTGTCGCGGATAGCTCTCGCGTTGCATCTGTTGACCGCAACGCGCTCGGTGCCGACCATGGTGTTCGACGAGGTCGACACGGGCGTCGGCGGCGAGGCCGCGCGCGCGGTCGGGGAGGCCCTCGCCCGCGTCGCGAAAGGCGGGGCTCAAGCACTCGTGGTCACGCATCTGCCGCAGGTCGCCGCGTTCGCCGACCATCACTACCGGGTGCTGAAGCAGGAGGCCGCCGGACGCATGGTCGCCGTCGTCCAGGAGGTCGAGGGGCCGGAGCGCGTCGCGGAGCTGTCCCGGATGCTCGCCGGTCTTCCCGAGAGCGAGCGCGCCCGCGAGCACGCCCAGGAGTTGCTCGAACTAGCCTCGGATACGGTGCCACCGTGATCAAGCGGGGGAGACGCCGGTCTCCGGCGCCGGCGTGGTCCTCGCCCGAAGGCATCGCGGGAGTGGCACGGGTGGACCGCCGCACGAAGAACCTGGTGGCGCGCATCGACCCGGGCGAGATCGCCGTGATCGACCATCGCGACATCGACCGGATCGCGGCCGAGGGGCTCGTCCAGCGACAGGTCAAGGCGGTCGTGAACGCATCGCCGTCCGCGTCGGGACGGTACCCGAACCTGGGTCCTCTGCTTCTGTGCTCCGCGGGCATCCCGGTCGTCGACGACGCGGGCGCGAACGTCATGGACCTCGACGACGGCAGTCACATCGCGATAGAGGCCGGCCGCGTCTTCAGGTGGAACGGCAAGGAGAGACAGCTCGTCGCCAAGGGGCGCGTTCTCACCCTTGCCGACGCGGAGCGGGTGCTGGATGCGTCCAAGGAGGGGATCGCCGAAGCGCTGGAGCGGTTCGCCGAGAACACGATCGGCTACATAAAGGAAGAGCGCGACGTCCTGCTGGAGGCGACACGCCTCCCCAAGGTCAAGACCGCGTTCCATGGACGGCACGTGCTACTGGTGGTGCGGGGCTCGGATTACAAGGACGACCTCGTCGCGCTGCGCTCCTACATCCGCGAGGTGCGTCCACTGTTGATCGGCGTGGACGGGGGGGCCGACGCGTTGATGGAGCGGGGGCTGCGCCCCGACATGATCATCGGGGACATGGATTCGGTGACCACCGAAGCCCTCGTGAGCGGCGCAGAGCTGGTCGTCCACGCGTACCCCGGAGGCGGCGCGCCGGGGTTGGAGCGGATCGAGGCGCTGGGACTCGAAGCGGTCGTCTTCGAAGCGACCGGGACGTCCGAGGACATCACGATGCTGATGGCCCACGAAGGAGGCGCCGAGCTGATCGTCGCCGTCGGGACGCATGCGAACCTCGTCGAGTTCCTCGACAAGGGCCGCAAGGGGATGGCGTCCACGTTCCTCACGCGCTTGCGGGTGGGTCCGATCCTGGTGGATGCCAAGGGCGTGAGCCGGCTGTACCGGCCGCGCATCCGACGGTCGGACCTGGCCCTGCTCGTGGCCGCCGCGCTGGTGACCCTGGTCGTCGCGGTCCAGATGTCCGCCGCCGCGAAGCTCCAGCTGCACCTCATATGGCTCGAGATCCAGAACGCGTGGTTCGCCGTGCGGCGGGCGATCTTCTAGTTATGGTCGACTTCCGCTACCACCTGGTGTCCATCGTGGCCGTCCTGCTCGCGCTCGCGATCGGGCTGGTGCTCGGCTCCGCGATCCTCGGGGGCCCCTTCCTGGAGCGGCTCGATCGGCGGGTGGGCGCGCTCGAGGATGACAACGAAAGGCTCGAAGCCGAGATCCTCGAGCAGGACCGGATCGTCGATGAGGGACTGGCGTTCCAGCGAAGCGTCGAGCCCCACCTCGTCGCAGGGAGGCTCGACGGCCGGCGGGTGACGGTGTTCCAGTTCGACGGCACCGAGGGCGACGTGGTGGATGCGGTACGGGACGAGATCGAGCTCGCCGGAGGAGCGGTGTCCTCGACCCTCACCTTGACCGACCGGTTCGCGCTGGTTGACGACGTCGACCGCGACCAGCTTGCGTTGGCCCTGGGCTCCGCCGCGGCCGGAAAGACCGAGCTGCTGGCGGAAGCGGGCCGGGCGATCGGGGCGGGGGCCGCTGCCGCGGGGGCCAAGCCGCTCGAGCTGGGGCCCGATCGCCCGCTCCAGCCCGAAGCCTTCCAGGACCTCTTAGCGGAGCTCGAGGAGGTGGGGTTCATCGCGATCGACGGCGCCGACCCCGGCACCCCACCGGTGCCGCCGGACGCGTCCTTCGTCGTGGTCGGGGGGAGTGACGATCAGGCTGCGATCGGCATCGAGGCCCTGGCCCTCGGGCTGATCGACGGGCTCTCGGCGCGCGGTGCTGCCGTGGTCGCGGTGGAGAGATCCGAGAGCGCGTGGGGACTGGTAGCCGCCGTGAGGGACGACGCTGCTGCGCGCGAGATGGCGTCGACCGTCGATCACGGCGAGACGGTGACGGGACGGATCACCGTCGTCCTCGCGCTTGCACACGCATCCGAGGATGGGGCCGGCCACTACGGCACGGCCCCGGGGACGACGGAGCTGCTTCCTGCTCCCCCCTCGGCGCCGGCCGGTTAGCGTGCCGTCGGGACCCGCCCCGGCATCTCTCGCACGCGGCGCCGCGGTCACCACGCTTGCGACCGCTGCGTCGCGGGTGACGGGCCTGGTGCGGGTGATCGTCGTAGCGGGTGCGATGGGGACGACGTTCCTGGCGAACACCTATCAGACCGCCAACACCGCGCCGAACATCCTCTTCGAGCTCCTCGCGGCCGGCGTCCTGACCTCGGTGTTCGTCCCTACCTTCGTGGGCTACCTCGTCGCCGGACGCAGCCGGGAGGGCTGGGACGCCGCGAACGCTCTTGCATCCGTGGCCCTCGCCGCGCTGCTCGGTCTCGCCGTCGTGCTGGCGCTCGCCGCGCCGGTCGTGATGCGCGTCCTCACCCTCGGCGTCGAGGACGACGTCCTGCGGGCGCGCGAGATAGCGCTGGGCTCGCAGCTCCTGAGGCTCTTCGCCCCGCAGGTCATCTTCTACGGGGCCGGGATGATCATGATGGGCGCGCTGCACGCGCACCGGCGCTTCGCTCTGCCGGCGCTGGCGCCGATATTCAACAACGTGGTCGTCATCGCCGTCTATCTCATCTACGCCGCGGTGCGAGCCGGGCGGCCGCCCGATATCGACCGGGTCACCGCGGGGGAAACGCTGTTGCTCGGCGCGGGAACCACCGCCGGCGTGGTGGCGATGACCGCCTGCTTGATGCCTCAGCTCACCCGGCTGGGCTGGAGGTTCCGTTTCCGGTTCGACCCTCACCATCCCGCGGTCCGCAAGGCGGGGCGCCTGGCCGTGTGGGCACTCGGATACGCAGGTGGCTACCAGGCCGGCCTCGTCGTGGTCCTCGTCCTCGCCAACCGCGTCGAGGGAGGAGTGGCCGCGTACCAATGGGCGTACACATTCTTCTATCTGCCGCACGCGTTCTTCGGAGTGCCCCTGTTCAACGTCTTGTTCACCGCCATGTCCGAGCACGCGGCGGCCGGAGACCCGAACGCGTTCGCGCACCGCCTGCGCGACGGACTGGGCATGCTCGCCTTCCTGCTCGTCCCGGTGAGCCTCTTCCTCGTGGTGGCCGCCCATCCGCTCGCGCGCGTCACCTTGCAATACGGGGTCATGACCACCTCCGGCGCGGCACTGATCGCCCGGGTGCTCGCCGCGCTCGCACTCGGACTGCCGTTCTATTCCGCGTTCCTGGTGTTCACCCGGGCGTTCTACGCGCGCAGCGACGCACGGACCCCGGCGTTGGTCAATGCCGGGACGGTGCTGCTTGCGAGCGTCTCCGGTGCCGCGCTGTTCCTGGCGCTCCCGGCGCGCTGGGCGGTAGCGGGGCTCGCTCTGGGACATTCGTTCGCGTTCGCGGTCGGCGCGCTGTTCCTGGGATGGCTGTCGCTGCGGGCGGGGAGGCAGGAACCCCGGCTCGGCGCGCCGATCCGCCGGATCATCGCGGGCGCGGCGGTCTCTGGGGCGGCGATGAGCGCGGTGCGGCTCGGGCTCGCCGACGGCACGAGGTACGAGACCCTCGCGAACCTGCTGGCGACCGCGATCGCGGGCGCGATCGTCTACCTCGGCGCCATGCGCCTGCTGCGCGCGCCCGAGCTCGACCGGCTCGTCGGCCTCGTGAAGAGACCCGAAGGCGCGGGGACGGTGGGATGACCGCGCGGGTCCTGGAGGTCCTGGGGCAGTCGGCCGGAGGCGTGGGACGTCATGTCGCGCGGGTGACGAGCAGTCTGGACGGGATCGCCGGCCTGCACATCGACATCGCCGCGCCTTCCGACATCCGGGTGGCGATGCCCAAGAAGGTGGTGCCGCTGGAGGTGCCCACCGGCGCGTTGGTGGGTCATCGACGCACGATCCGCGCCCTTGCCTCGATCGTGGACCGGGGAGGGTACGAGGTGGTGCACGCGCACGGCCTGCGCGCCGGGATCGACGCCGCGCTGGCGCTGCGCTCCCGCCGTGTGCGGTTCCTCTACACCGTGCACAACGTGATCCACCCACAGGTGTCCGGCCGTCTGCGCGCGTCCGTCTATGGGCGCGCCGAGCCTCTACCCGTGCGGATGAGCGATACGACCTTCGCCGCGTCCGAAGAGATCGCCCGGAACATCCTCAGACGCGCGCCGGACGCACGCGCCAAGGTAGAGGTCCTTCGGCTCGGTGTGGGCGAGCTCCCCGCCCCCACGCTCGGCCGCGTCGGGGTCCGCCGGGCCCTCGGGGTCGGTGACGAGCAGCCGCTCGTCGTGACCGTGGCCCGCCTCGCTCCGCAGAAGGCGCTGCACGTGCTGATCGAGGCTCTCGCCCTCCTGCCCGAGGAAGTCGTGCTCGTGCTGATCGGGGACGGGCCGCTGGAGGGGCGGCTGCGGTCCCTGGCGCGCGCACGCGGGGTCGCCGAACGCGCCCTGTTCCTGGGCTATCGCGACGACATCGTCGATCATGTCGCCGCCGCGGACGTGTTCTGCCTGTCGTCGGTCTGGGAAGCCGTTGCCCTGGCGGCCCAGGAGGCGGTCCAGCTCGGCATACCGGTGGTGTCGACCGACGTCGGGGGCATGGGGGAGCTGATCGAGGACGGAGTCTCGGGCCGGCTGGTTCCACCCGGAGATCCTCGGGCACTCGCCCGCGCCATCGCCGGCGTCCTCGCCGATCGCACCCGTGCCCGGGCCTACACCGTGGCGGCATCGGCAACGCTGACGGAGCGGTTCTCGACCGCGGCGATGCTGATCCGGCTCGAGCGCGCCTACCTGGAGGGAGAGGATGCCGGTTAGGAGGCGCGCATCGGTCCTCGGGCTGGTTGCCGCCGCCGTCGCGCTGGGGCCCTTCGGCGCACCGGCCGCGCGCGCCCAGGTCCCCGACTGCGCCCGCGCGGTCGTCGTGACCGTGACCGGGATCACGTGGGCCGACGTCGCAAGGCTCCGACCCCCCGAGATCCTCGCGGCCGTCGCAGACGGTGCGGTGGGCTCGATGTCGGTGCGGACCGTCGGGTCCCACACCTCGTTCGCCTCCGGGTTCGCGACGATCGGGGCAGGCAACAGGCTCGAAGGCGGGCGGACGACCGGCGGCCCCGCGGATGTCGAGTCCGGGGCGGACCTGTTCCGCACGGTCGAGGTGGGAGGTCTCGCGGAGCTGGAGCTCCTCGCCGAGGAGGACCGCTACGGGGCCGTCCCCGGCGCACTCGGGGGCGCGCTGCGCGCCGCGAGCCGGAGCGTCCCGATCGCCATCGGCAACGCCGACCCGGGACGCCCTCCTCCCGCACCTGCCGGCTTCGGCCGCTGGAGCCTGCTGGCCGCGATGGACGACCGCGGCATCGTCGAGCGTGCGGCGACGGGCCCCGAGCTGCTGATCGAGGACCCCGCTGCCCCCTTCGGCGTGCGCACGGATCCGCGCCGCATCGGCGCGGCGGTCGATAGCGCGCTCGGACGCTGCGGCGCGACGGTAGTGATCGACCCCGGCGACCTCGCCCGCGCCGAGAGGCTCCGGGCGATACAGGGGTCTCCGGCGTCCGAAGAGCTCTCTAGCGCGCTTGCCGCGGCCGATGCACTGATCGGGCGGGTGCGCACAGCTCTGTCAGGCGACGACCTGTTACTGATCGTGTCTCCGACCTCGCCGATGTGGGACCGCTCGACGCACTTCGGGATAGCGGTCGCGGTCGGCCCCGACATCGCTCCGGGGCGAAGCCTGGCATCTGCATCCACCCGGCGCGCCGGGATAGTCACGCTTCCGGACATCGCGCCGACGATCCTCGACCACTTCGGGGTCGCCCGTCCTGCCACCATGCAGGGCCGCCCGATGTACGACGTCGACGCGTCCACGAGCGACCGCATCGGGGCGGCGATCGAGCTCGACCGCGAGGCGGTCTTCGTCGACCGCGTGCGCACGCCGGTGGTCACCAGCTTCGTGGTCCTCCAGGTGGTCGTCTACCTGCTGACCATCTGGCTGCTGGCGCGGCGGGAGCGTCGCGGAAGCCGGCCCGCGCCCAACCGCTGGCTAGAGCGATCCCCCGAGCTCGTGGCTCTCGCGTTGATCGCGTTCCCCGTCACCACCTATCTCGCCGGAGTGGTATCCGCTCACGATCTCGGCTTCGTCTGGTTCCCCGCGCTCCTCGGCGCGCTGGACCTCGCCATCGTGGCGGCGACCGTGGCTCTGGTGCCGCGTCCCCTCGACCGGCTCCTGGTCGTGACGGCCCTCACGACGCTGGTCATCGTCATCGACCTCATGACGGGATCGCGGTTGCAGCTCAACACGGTGTTCAGCTATTCGCCGCTCGTCGCAGGGCGCTTCGCCGGCCTGGGGAACATCGGTTTCTCCGTGCTCGCGATCACCACGCTGATCGCGGGAGCGCTCATCGCCCACCGGTGGTCGGGATCGAGGATGGCGCTGGGTTCGATCGCCCTGCTGTTCCTCGTCGTGGTCGTCGTGGACGGCGCGCCGCAGTACGGCAGCGACGTGGGCGGCATCCTGGCTCTCGTCCCCGGACTGGGGATCACGTGGTTCCTGCTTGCCGGACGGCGACCGAACGTGAAGCTCGCGGCCGCGTCCGTGGTGGCTGCCCTCGCGTTCCTGGCCGCCTTCCTCGTGGTCGACCTACGCGGTCCCGTGGGGGATCGCACGCACCTCGCCCGGCTGTACGAAGACGTCCGCAGCGGGGGTTGGTCGGTCTTCGGGGACGCGATCGTCCGCAAGGTGCGGACCAACCTGCGCGTCTTCCGCTCGACGATATGGACCTATCTGGTGCCGCCGCTGGTCGGCGCGATGGCATGGCTCCTGCTGCGACCGCGCGGCCGCTGGAAGGTGGTCGCCTCCGCCTATCCCCGGCTCCACGCCGGCCTGGTCGGCGCGCTGGTGCTCGCCGCGCTGGGCTTCGCGGTCAACGACTCTGGCATCGTGATCCCCGCCGTGATCCTGTCCTACCTGGTGCCGATGGCGGTCGTGATGCACACCTCGCTCGAGCTCGGCACCGAGCGGTGAACGGTCTCGCCGCGGCCATGGCCGGCGTCGGCGGGGGCGTCGCCGCGTGGGCGTGGTTGCGGACGGTTGCGCCCCGGCGCGCCGCGGGCTATCCGGTGCGGACGAACGTCGCCGGCGCCGACGTCCCGGTCGTGCTGGGCGAGGCCCTTCTCGCCGGCGGAGGCGCGGCCCTGTGCGGGGTCGCGGCGGCCGTAGCGGTGTACGGCGGGTCACTTTTGCCGGTCGCCGCGACGATCGCGGTGCTGAGCCTCCTCGGCGCGGCCGGACGGTGGGACGACCGCCGGGGGGACGAGCGACCGCGCGGTTACTCGGGGCATCTCGGAGCGGCGCGTGCGGGCCGCCTTACCGGAGGGATCGTCAAGCTCGCCGCGGGGACCATAGCCGGCCTCGCCGCGGCCGCGCTGACCGCAGACGGGTGGCGCGCCGGGATCGAGGTCGCGCTCCTGGTACCGCTCACCGCCAACCTCGTCAACCTGTTCGACCGCGCGCCGGGGCGTGCCGGCAAGGTCGCGCTCGTCGCCGCCGTCCCCCTGTTGCTGCTGGGCGACCCGGCGTGGCGGCCGGCCGGGGCGGGCGTCGCGGGCGCGCTCGTGGCCTGTATGCCGCGCGACCTCGCCGCGCGCGGGATGCTCGGGGACGAAGGTGCCAACGCCGTCGGCGGTGTGCTCGGCCTCGGCCTAGCCCTGTCGCTGGGGGAGCCGTGGCGTCTGGTCGCGCTAGCGGTGGTCGCGGCTCTCAATGCGGCATCCGAGCGGTGGTCGTTCGCCCGGGCGATCGAGCGGGTCCCGGCCCTGAGAGCGCTCGACCGGTTGGGACGCGAATGACGCGGCGCGGGCATACCCGCGTGCTACGGTGAGCCGACTTCCCCCCGTACCACGCCGGGCGGCAGCCGTGCCCGGAGCCGGGGGGGCGTCACCCGGTTCGACTCGGCGAGATCGGAGGGCTGGTGGCGAAGCACATCTTCGTGACGGGCGGCGTGGTCTCCAGCCTCGGTAAAGGCCTCACGGCCGCCTCCCTGGGACGCTTGCTCAAGGCCCGCGGGCTGCGCGTGATGATGCAGAAGCTCGACCCCTACATCAACGTCGACCCCGGCACCATGAACCCGTTCCAGCACGGCGAGGTGTTCGTCACGGAGGACGGGGGAGAGACCGACCTCGATCTCGGGCACTACGAACGGTTCATCGACGAGAACCTGTTCAGGGCGTCCAACGTCACGACGGGCGCCGTGTACTCGAACGTCATCGCGAAGGAACGGCGGGGCGAGTTCCTCGGCGACACGGTCCAAGTCATCCCGCACATCACCAACGCGATCAAGGAGAGGATCCTCGCTCTCGGGGAGGACTCGGGCGCGGACGTGCTCATCACCGAGATCGGCGGGACCGTGGGTGACATCGAGTCGCTGCCCTTCCTCGAGGCGATCAGGCAGCTGAAGACCGAGCTCGGACGGGACGACACGTGCTACATCCACGTGACGTTGGTGCCGTGGATGGGGCCGGCCGAGGAGCTCAAGACCAAGCCGACCCAGCACTCCGTCCGCGAGCTGCGAAGCATCGGGATCCAGCCCGACGTGATCGTGTGCCGCTCGGATCGCCCGATCAGCGGCGCGCTCAAGCGCAAGATCTCGCTGTTGTGCGACGTCCATACCGACGCGATCGTCTCGGCGGTGGACTCGTCGAACATCTACGAGATCCCCCTGGTGCTCCGCGACGAGGGCCTCGACGACTTCGTCGTCGCCCACCTCCGCATCCCCGATGCACCCGACCCCGACCTCGCGCAGTGGCGGGCGCTGGTCGGCCGTATCGACGGGGCCACCGCCAGGGTCCGGATCGGGATCATCGGCAAGTACGTCACCCTGCCCGACGCCTACCTCTCGGTGGTCGAGAGCCTCAAGCACGCCGGCTTCGCGCACGGCGCCCAGGTCGAGGTCGTATGGGTCGCGTCGGGCGATCTCGAAGGTCCCGATGCTGCCGATAGGCTCGCCGGCCTCGACGGCGTGCTCGTTCCCGGAGGATTCGGGGTGCGGGGGATCGAGGGCAAGATCGAAGCGATCCGCTTCGCGCGCGAGCGCGATGTCCCCTTCCTCGGCATCTGCCTCGGCCTGCAATGCGCGGTGATCGAGTTCGCTCGCAACGTCGCGTCGCTGCGGGACGCCAACTCGTCCGAGTTCGACGCGTCGACGGATCATCCCGTCGTCGACATCCTCGCCGGCCAGGACCTCGGGAGCCTCGGCGGCACGATGCGGTTGGGCGCGTATCCCTGTCGGTTGACCGCGGGCAGCCGCGCCGAGGCCGCGTACGGCAGCGAGCTCATCTTCGAACGGCACCGGCACCGCTACGAAGTCAATCCGCGGTTCCGTAGGAAGCTCGAAGACGCCGGCCTCTCGTGCTCCGGACAGTCGCCCGATGGGACCCTCGTAGAGATGATCGAGCTGCCCCAGCACCCGTGGTTCGTGGCCAGCCAGTTCCACCCGGAGTTCAAGAGCCGGCCCGACCATCCGCATCCCTTGTTCCTCGGCTTCGTCGGAGCCGCCCTCGCGCGCACCGGCGCCGGCGCCCCCGCGCAGGAGGCGCACGCCGCTCCGAGGGCGACCTAGCCTCGAACCGGGGCGGCCCGACGGCCGGCGGCCCGGACCCTGCTTGTAGGGTCGGGGGATGAAGGTCGGGGTTCCTCGGGAGCTCAAGGACAACGAGTACCGGGTCGCGATCACCCCCGCAGGCGTACGCGAGCTGGTGGTTCACGGTCACGATGTCCTGGTCGAGGCGGACGCGGGGGTGGGCTCCAGCATCCCCAACTCGGACTTCGAGCGGGCCGGTGCGTCGATCGTGCCCGACGCCGATGTCGTCTTCGGGGATGCCGACATGGTCCTCAAGGTCAAGGAGCCGGTCCCCGAGGAGTTCCACCGGCTGCGCGACGGCCTGGTCCTGTTCACCTACCTGCACCTCGCCGCGAGCGAGCCCGTCACGCGCGCTCTCATGGACGCGGGCACCGCGGCGGTGGCCTACGAGACGGTCGAAGCTGCCGACGGATCGCTCCCCCTGCTCGCTCCCATGAGCGAGGTCGCCGGCAGGATGGCGCCCCAGGCGGGAGCCACCTTCCTGGAGCGCCCGCACGGCGGCCGAGGCGTCCTCCTCGGCGGTGTCTCGGGCGTACGCCCGGGGCGGGTGGTGATCATCGGGGCGGGGATGTCGGGCATGAACGCGGCTTGGATCGCCCAGGGCATGGAGGCCGAGGTCGTGGTGCTCGACAAGAACATCAACAAGCTGCGCGACATCGACCGTATCCATCAAGGCAAGATCCTCACCCTGGCCTCGAACCGGCTCGCGGTCGAAGAGACGGTCGTCGAGGCCGACCTCGTGATCGGCGCCGTGCTCGTCCCCGGTGCGAAGGCGCCCCGACTGGTCAGCGAGGACGTGGTGCGTGCGATGAAGCCGGGCTCGGTCGTGGTCGACATCTCCATCGATCAAGGGGGGTGTTTCGCGACATCGCGGATGACGACCCATTCCGAGCCCACCTACGTTGTCCACGACATCGTCCACTACTGCGTCGGCAACATGCCCGGCGCGGTTCCGCACACGTCGACCTACGCGCTCACGAACGCAACCCTGCCCTACGTCGTAGCCCTCGCCGAGCACGGCCTCGAGGACGCGGTGCGCGAAGACCCCCTCCTCGCTCGAGGGGTGAACGTCTTCAAGGGAGCTGTCGTATACGAGCCGGTCGCGGAGGCCCACTCGGTGCCGTACGTCGCGCTCTCCGACCTCCTCTGAGGGTCGATGACCCCGGCGCCTCGCTCGCCCGAAGCCCCGGCGGGTGCGAGCGGGCTGCCGAGACTGGACCGCTGGATCGACGAGTTTCTGGCCCACTGTGCCTACGAGCGCGGCCTGTCGAAGAACACGGTCGCGGCGTACCGCCGCGACCTCGCCGCGTGGCGCCGCTTCTGCCTCGACCGCCACGTGGACCCGGCGCGTGCCACCGCCGCCGAGGTCACCGCGTACCTCGAGAGCCTGCGCTCCGGGCGCGCCCCGGCCCCGCGCCGCTATCAGCCCGCCTCGGTGGCGCGCATGCTCGTCGCCCTACGCGCGCTCTATCGATTCCTGGTCCGTGAGGGCCATGTCGACCGTGACCCCACCGCCAAGGTGGGATCGCCGACACGTGGTCGGTCGCTCCCCAAGGCGATACCCGTGGCGGACGTCGAACGGCTGCTGACCGGCCCGCGCCCCGACCTGTTGGGCCGCCGCGACCGCGCGATCCTCGAGCTCCTATACGGCGCCGGTCTGCGGATCACCGAGCTGGTCGACCTCGACGTCGACGATCTGGATATCGACGACGGGACGGTGGTGGTGCGGTCCGGCAAGGGGAGCAAGGCCCGCCGGCTGCCCTTGGGGCGAGCGGCGCGCCGGGCGCTGGCCGGCTACCTCACCGGTTCTCGTCCGGCGCTGGCTACGCGCGCGCGCGGAGGCGTCCATGGCGCCCTGTTCCTCAACGCCCGGGGCGGGCGCCTGACCCGGCAAGGGGCATGGAAGATCCTCCGGGGCCACGCCGAGCTGGCCGGGTTGGGGGCTCGAGTCTCGCCCCATACCCTGAGACACTCGTTCGCCACGCATATGCTCGACGGCGGCGCCGACATCCGGGTGGTACAGGAGCTGCTCGGGCACGCTAGCCTGGCAACGACCCAGGTATATACCTTGGTGACCGAGCGACGGCTCCGCGAGGCGTACCTGGCGGCCCACCCGAGGGCGCGCGGCTGAACGGCCGAGCGCCGGGGCGGGGCGGGGCAGCTCAACGACGAGAGGGAGTCCCATGAACGAAGCACAGCTCAGCGTGATCCGCCGCCGTCTCGAAGAAGACCGGGCCTCGGTCCGCCTGCAGCTGCAGGAGTACGAGTCCCCGGAAGGCGGCCAGCACGTCGGAACGTCGCTCGCCGAGGGGTTCTCCGACGCCGCCGCGGCCACGACCGAGCGCTCCGAGGCGGTCGGGCACCTCGAGCAGCTCCAGACTCACCGCGACGAGGTGGAGGCGGCGCTGACCCGGCTCGACGACGGCACCTACGGCCGCTGCGAGCGATGCGGCGAGGAGATCCCCCTCGAGCGCCTCGAGGCGCTCCCCACCGCGACCCTCTGCGTCGCGTGCAAGCAGGCCGCGGGGTAAGCCCACTGGCGCGATCGAGCCCGGAACGCGCGGGGGGTTGCCCCGCGGCGGTTCCTGCTGTAGCCTGCTCCGCCTACAAAGAGATTTGTCTACAAGTGGACGCAGGGGAGGGCCCATGGAGCAACGCGTCGAGGCGGCCGACGGCCCCGAGGAGCGGTCCGCGACGCTCAGGTCGACCGACGCGCCGGTCCCGACCGACGATCCCGCCCTCGCCTCCGCGGACGGGGGAGCGCTGCCCACCATCCCCGGGCTGGCGACCTCGGGGGCCCACGACGGACCCGTTTCGGAGCCGGTCCCCATCGCGGTGGAGGAGCCGGCGGTGGAGGAGCGGCTCGACGCCCCCCTGCCGGAGGTCTCGTTCCCTCCCGGGCCCGACCCGGCCCGGATCATCGCCTTCGCCAACCAGAAGGGCGGCGTCGGCAAGACCACCTCCACGATCAGTCTGGCGGCCGCCCTGGCGGAGCTGGAGCGGCGCGTCCTCGTGGTGGACTTCGACCCTCAGGGCGGCTGCTCGCTGGCTCTCGGCATCGAGCCGGGCACCCTGGACCTGTCGGTCTACAACGCGCTGCTGGACCGGGACTGCCGGCCCGAGGACGTCGTTCAGAAGACGAGCGTCCCCGGCGTCGACCTCCTGCCGTCCAACATCGACCTCGCCGCGGCCGAGCTCATGTTGGTCAACGAGGTCGCCCGGGAGCAGACCCTGATGAGGGTCCTCTCCCCTCTAAGGCTAAAGTATAACTTTATCCTTATCGACTGTCCGCCGTCCCTGGGACTGCTCACGATCAACGCCCTCACCGCGGCCGACGGCGTCATCGTCCCGCTCGAGTGCGAGTACTACGCCTTGCGGGGCATGGGCCTCCTGATGGACTCGATCGAGCGCATCCGGGACCGCCTGAACCCCAGCCTGCATATCGACGGCATCGTCGCCACCATGTACGACGGCCGCACCCTGCACAGTCGCGAGGTCCTCGCCCGGGTACGCGAGGCGTTCGGCGGCCAGGTGTTCGACACGATGATCCGCAAGACGATCCGGTTCGCGGAAGCCCCCGTCGCGGGGGAGCCCATCCTGAGCTATGCCCCCAACTCCCCGGGGGCGATGTCCTATCG
Organism: Actinomycetota bacterium; assembly: GCA_046262015.1. Lineage (GTDB taxonomy): Bacteria > Actinomycetota > CADDZG01 > CADDZG01 > WHSQ01 > JBHENN01. The sequence goes on from JBHENN010000097.1 coordinate 16,726, forward strand.
GAAACTCGCCAAGGAGGTGATGGAGCGTGTCACGTCGAGCCAGCCTTCCGGGCGCTGACGAGCTGTTCCGCAAGACGTCCGAGCGACCTTCGTCCGCGCGTCCGGACGATGCAGGTAGTCAAGCTAAGTCGATAAATCTACAAGTCGCCCCAGGGCCCACCCCTGACCCGGCCCCGGCCCCGCGCAAGGGCCCCAAGCACGACGAGAAGGTCACCTTCTACTGCACCGCGGACGACCTGATGGGACTCGAGCGGGCCCGGCTCCAGCTCCGCGCCGAGCACGGGATCGCAGCCGACCGCGGACGGATAGTCCGGGCCGCGCTTGCGTACGTCCTGGAGGACTTCGACGCCCGCGCCGACGACTCGATCCTCCTGAGGCGCCTCCAGAAGTAGGCGACCAGAGGCGTTGTAACCCTGTAGTTGAGGGTTAGTCGGTCGCGCGCGGTCCCGGGTACAGGAGCAGCCGGGAGATCGGGCGCACACCGCGGACGCCGGCCCGCCGGCGGATACCGGGCGTGGCTCCGCGCGGACACGAGGCCCCCTGTCCCGCGAGGGCCCGGCGCCCGGTACCTGGAGCGGTTCCTCGTAGGGCAGGCAGCTCCGGTTCAGCCCCCCGATCGGGGGTGGGCTCTTCTTCCGGCGCCCGCCTGAGCCAGCCGCCGCCGGGGGATATTTATCCACATGTCACCAAGTTGTCACCTCGATATAGGCGCTTAGCTGCTTGTCTACTCCTAACGATCGGCCTGGGTAGGGGCCCAGAACCGGCCTTCGCCTAGGGTGACTTAGTTATGTATCGACATGTCTACATCGACATGCCGGGGGGTCCCGAACGGCTCTGCGGCCGAGGCGGCCCCGCGCGACCACCCCTCGTGGCCGCCAGGGGCCGAGGGTCTTCAGGTGGGGTCGCCCGCGCCCTCCGGGGGCGATTCCCCGGGGCGACCTCCCCGATCGGGGACAGGGGGCCGGACCTTGCCCAGTGGCGGGCGGGTGTTCCCAGCGCACCGGTGACTGGGTGTCCCAGGCCCGCCTGGAGCGAAGAATAGAGCTTTAGGTAAGGGTTAGTCTCGGCCGCCACAGCCTCTCGGGCGAGGAGCTCCCAGGCGCAGAGCTCCCAGGTCAGCACCGCGCAGATCGCTCGAGGCGCGAGCCCCGGCGCGGATCTCCGCGGGCGGATCGGCCCGTGGGGGGTGCCAGACCGGCAGGCGACAGGCGTAGGCCGACAGGGAGCGTCCCTGCGGCGGCCGGGGAAGTGTGGGGCGGCCCGCCCCCTCAGTCCGGGCGCGCGGGGCTTCTCTACAAGTTCACTCAAACATATATCACTTTGTCGATATGTAGGCTGTGCCACCTAGGCGGGCTCCCCCAGGGCAGCCCCCACAGACTTATCTGTTACTCTATAGGTAGACAAGTTGATATATCGCCCGAAGCCGGGATCGTCCCACCCCTGCCAGTTGACCGGGTTCCACCCCAGCGCCCCCCCTGCGGGGAGCTGCAACCGGCGGCCTGAGGGCCTAAGGCGCAGGCCACTCACTGTCGTGGCGCTTCTCGCCGACGATGTGCCGGCCGGATCTCTCGAGCCGGTTCAGTTCCGGCCCCGGTGTGGGGGCCCCGGGGGAGCGTGGCCCTCTACCCGAGGGACGGCGCCGCCGCGCCGAACCCAGCCTCACCCTTAAGTAGAGAGTTAGCTCGGGAGGACTGGGATCCGAGGTGGCGAGGGCCGCACGGGGCGGGCCGGTCCGCACCGCCGGTCGAGGCGACGCGTCGCTGCGTGGACGCTCCCCGTCGGGTGGGCCCCTCGGTGGCGGCCCCCTCGGGTCCGGCGCGGAACTATGACGAGCAGCCAGCAGGACTGAAGGAGCCCTAGCCCCGACTCCTGCCGGCGGATCCGGGCACCCAACCCGGGGATCGGCGGACGGTTCGGGGTTAAGGCCCCTACCCCGCAGGCACCCCGCCGACAGGAGCCTGCGGCTGGTCGGGTCGCGGAGGTTCGCGGATAGACTGTCTATGGATCTAGCGGCAAGACACCTTGTCGACAAATGTACTTGTACGCACGCGGCAAAGGCCCTGGCCGGCGCCCCGAGAAACCCTCGGATCGCGGGTGACTTATCGATATATCAATAACCCGCCAGCCCGAGGACGCCGTCCTGCACCGCCCGGATCAGCGGGAACAGCACCGTGAAGCCTCCGAGGAACAGCAGCGCCAGCAAGATGAGGAAACCGTAGCGATCCAGGAAGAACACCACGTTCTGCTTGCTCGGCGGAAGGAAGATCGTGAGCAGCCGAGAGCCGTCCAGCGGGGGCAGCGGGATGAGGTTGAAGACCGCGAGGAGCACGTTGATGGCGAGGAAATGGGCGAGGAACTGCGCCGCCACGGGCAGCTCGAGGAGAAGGATCGGCCCCCCCTCGGGGCACGCGGGGGATCCCGCGGCGCGGCACAGCGGGACGAACAGGAAGGCCGCGACGACCGCGAGCAGGAGGTTCATCAGGGGTCCGGCCAGGGCCACGATGGCGGCGCCGAAGCGCTTGGACGACAGCGCCTGGGGCCGGAACTCCACGGGCTTGGCCCAGCCGAACCCGACGAGCAGGATGCTGAGGGTGCCGAGGGGGTCGAGGTGCTTCGCCGGATTGAGCGTGAGGCGTCCCATCGCACGGGGGAGGCGATCGCCCTGGAGGTCGGCGGCAAGGGCGTGGGCGTACTCGTGCAGGGACAGCGCGCCGATGAGCGAGGCCGCCAGGAGGACGAAGACGAGGGGCTCTTCGCGCAGCAGCGTAAGGAGGCCTCCACCCACGGCCGGTATTGTAGCCACGGCGTCACGTACCGGGGTGGGGCGGGCGAAGCGACGAACCGTGGAAAGGGTCGAGTTGGACTTGAAGGATGGAGCCGGGCCGCAGCGGGTCTTCAGCGGGATCAAGCCGACGGGCCAAGCGCACCTCGGCAACTACCTGGGCGCGATCCGCCACTGGGTGGCCCATCAGGAGGAGCACGAGTCGTTCTTCTGCATCGTCGACCTCCACGGGATGACGTTGCCGTGGGATCCCGCCGAGCTGCGGGAGCAGACGCTCGGCAAGGGGGCCGAGCTCCTCGCCTGCGGGATCGACCCGGAGCGCTCGGTCGTGTTCATCCAGTCACACGTCGCGGCGCATACCGAGCTCGCCTGGGTGCTGACCTGTCTGTCCCGGATGGGGGAGCTGCGCCGGATGGTGCAGTTCAAGGAGAAGTCTAAAGGTGAGGTCGAGACCGTGGGGGTGGGGTTGTTCGCCTATCCGGTGCTCCAGGCGGCCGACGTCCTCCTCTACCAGGCCCACGGGGTCCCCGTCGGCGAGGACCAGCGCCAGCACGTCGAGCTGATGCGTACGCTCGCGACCCGCTTCAACCGGCGCTTCGGCCCCACGTTCGTCGTCCCCGAGGCCCGTGTCCCCCCGGAGGGTGCCCGGATCATGGCCCTCGACGATCCCGCTCAGAAGATGAGCAAGTCGGACGAGCGTCCCAAGGCGGCGATCCTGCTGGTCGATTCCGCCGACGCGATCGCGGCCAAGGTGCGTGCGGCGGTGACCGACTCGGGCACCGAGGTGCGGGCGGGGGCCGACAAGCCCGCTCTCACGAACCTGCTCACGATGTTCTCGCTTGTCGCAGAGGTCGCTCCCGGAGAGCTCGAGGGTCGCTACCGGGACCGTGGCTACGGCGACCTCAAGAGGGACCTCACGGCGGCGCTGGTGGAAGGTCTCCGGCCGATCCGCGAGCGCTACGAGGAGCTGATGGGCGATCCCGGTGAGCTCCGCCGGCTGCTGGCCCAGGGAGCCCTGCGAGCCGCCGAGGTCGCCGACGCCACGATGGCCGTGGTGCGCGACCGCGTCGGACTCTCCGGCCGTGCGGTCGAGGAAAGCCGCTGGAGCGGAGCGGTGCGCGGCTAGGCTGAGGGCGCCCGGTTGGCCGCGCCCCGGGGCGTAGGGGCGTGGATGTCGACAAGTCGATTTGGAGACGAAGTGACCTACGAGGTGAAGCTCGACGCCTTCCACGGGCCGATCGACCTGCTGCTCCACCTCATCACGCGCCAGCGCGTCGACATCTACGACATCTCACTCGCCACGATCACCGAGGAGTACCTCGCCGCGGCGGCAGAGATCGACGGGCTCGACCTGGAGCGGGCCACCGGCTTCCTGGTCGTCGCCGCGACCCTGCTGGAGCTCAAGTCGGCCCGGCTCCTCCCGGCCCCCGAGCGGGACGGGGGGGACGGCCACCTGCTCGAGGAGCGTGACCGCCTCCTGGCCCGCCTGGTGGAGTGCTCGACCTACCGTGAGGCCGGGGGATGGATCGCCGCCGCCCTCCGGGCGAGCGAGGACGTGCACGGGCGGAGCGTCTCGATGGAGCCGCCCTATCTCGATCTCGTCCCGGATCTCCTTGCCCGGACGACGGCCGCCGACCTCGCTCGAGCCGCCGCCCGCCTCCTGGTGCCTCGTCCCGAGCCGACGCTCGACATGACGCACGTCGCCCCGATCGTGGCATCGGTTCGGGACGCCATCGTCGAGCTCGCCCAGCGCCTCCGGGGCGGCGAGGCCACGTCGTTCGAAGACCTGTGCGGCACCTCCGAGCGGATCGAGGTGGTGGTCCGGTTCCTGGCCCTCCTGGAGCTGTTCAAGGCAGGGGCGGTGGACCTCGACCAGCGGGAGCGGTTCGGCGCGATCGCGGTGTCGTGGACCGGCGAGGTCGACGCCCAGGAGGTCGCGCTCGAGGCCGAGGAGTACGCCGCGCTGCGAAAGGGAGCGGCGTGACCGCGACCGACCGCAAAGTCATCGAGGCGATCCTGCTTCTCGCCGACGAGCCCGTGCCCGCGTCGCTGATCGGCGAGGTCCTCGAGCGCCCCCGGGCCGAGGTCGAGGCCGCCCTGGAGAGCCTGCGCGATTCCTACGAGGCGGACGACCGAGGCTTCCAGCTCCGGCGCGCCGCGGGGGGGTGGCGCCTCTACACGAGCCCGGACTGCGCCCCCTGGCTCGAGCGCTTCGTGACCCGCCACAGCCACAGCCGGCTCACCGGCGCCGCCCTGGAGGTTCTCGCGATCGTCGCCTACCGCCAGCCGATCTCACGCGCCCAGATCGCCGAGATCCGCGGCGTCGACTCCGACGGGGTCGTGAAGACCCTGGCGCAGAGAGGGCTCCTGGCGCCCGTCGGGCGGGACGCGGGACCCGGCTTGCCGGTCCTGTTCGCGGTGACCGACGACCTCCTCGAGCGCCTGGGGCTCGATTCCCTCGCCGAGCTGCCCCCGCTGGCATCGTTCATGCCCGACGCCGAGGCGGTCGAGGACATGGAGGCGAAGCTATCGCCGAACGCCTGACGGGCTCGACCGAGCCCCGGGGCGAGCGTCTCCAGAAGGTCCTGGCCCAGGCCGGGGTCGGGTCCCGTCGTCACGTCGAGGAGATGATCGAGCGGGGCCGGGTACGGGTGAACGGGCGGCGCGCCGAGCTCGGCCGCAGGATCGACCCGGACAACGATGAAGTGGAGGTCGATGGTTCGCGCGTGCCGCTGCGGGCGGACCTGGTGTACTACCTGCTCAACAAGCCGGTCGGGGTGGTCACGACCGCGGACGACCCCGAGGGCCGAGAGACCGTCCTCGACCTGATGGACGCTCCTACCCGGGTGTGGCCGGTGGGCCGGCTCGACATCGAGACCGAAGGGGCCCTGGTGGTCACCAACGACGGCGACCTCACGCTGCGCCTCACCCATCCCCGCTATCACGTGCCCAAGACCTACCTCGTGGAGGTCCGCGGTGGCCTCCCGGCCCGGTCCGTCAAGCTGCTGGCGCGGGGGATCGAGCTCGACGACGGCGTCACCGCGCCGGCCGAGGTGGCGGTCGTGGACCGCCGCCCCCGATCCACGCTGGTGCGGATCACCCTGCACGAGGGCCGCTATCGCCAGGTGCGGAGGATGTTCGAGGCGCTGGACCACCCGGTCGTCCGTCTCGTCCGTACCGGCATCGGCCCCCTTATGCTGGGGCGCTTGAAGCCGGGGACGGTCAGGCGGCTGACGGCCGACGAGGTGCGGGCCCTGTACCGCGCCGCCGGGGCGGGAACGGCCACTCGGGAGACAAGAGGATATGTCGACAAGGAAACAAGATGACCCGCCGTCCCGCGTGCGCGCCGTGCGGGGGGCAACGGTCGTGCCCGCCGACGACCCCGGGGCGATCGTGGCGGCGACCGCGGAGCTGCTGCGGGCGATGCTGGCCCGCAACGACCTCGCGGTCGACGACCTCGTCAGCGTCATCTTCACCAGCACCGAGGACCTGACCGCCGAGTTCCCCGCCAGCGCGGCTCGAACGCTCGGGATCGCCGACATCCCTCTCCTGTGCGCCCGGGAGATCCCCGTCCCCGGGGCGCTCGCCCGGTGCGTGCGCGTCCTGCTGCACTGCTACACCGCCAAGGAGCGCGGCGCGCTCCGCCACGTCTACGTCGGCGAGGCCCAGCGCCTGCGCGACGACCTCCCGCAGTGAGTCTTGACCTCAGCTCGAGCCTTAGATGAGCCGCGTGGCGATCCTGGGCACGGGCCTCATAGGAGGGTCCATCGGGTTCGACCTCGTCGCGCGGGGCCGCGAGGTCGTGGGCTTCGACCGGGACCCGACCGCGGTCCGGCGGGCGGTGGACCGCGGCGCGGTCACCACGGCGGCGGACGGCCCGGCAGACGCGGTCGAGGGCGCCGCCCTCGTGATCGCCGCGGTGCCGCCCCACGACTTCGGGTCGGTGGCCCGGGGCCTCGCCGCCCACCTGGCCCCGGACGCGGTCGTGACCGACGTCGGCAGCGCCAAGTTCGACGTGGTCCGGGCCGGGGAGGCGGCCTTGGGGGCGCGCTTCGTCGGCGGCCATCCCATGGCCGGCTCGGAACGGCACGGCATCGACGGCGCTCGTCCGGGCTTGTTCGAGGACGCGTGGTGGATCCTGACCCCCACGGCCACCACCTCCCCCGGCGCCTATCAGCAGGTCGCCGAGCTGGCCGCCAGCCTGGGCGCCCGGCCCGTGGCGCTCGACGCAGCCGAGCACGACAGCCTCGTGGCCCGGGTCAGCCATCTCCCTCAGGTCGTCGCGAGCGCCTTGGTAGACCTGGCCGTCGGGGACATCCCCGATGACCCGCGCCTGCGGTTCGCCGGCGGAGGGTTCCGCGACACCACCCGCATCGCGGCCAGCGATCCCGACCTCTGGGTGTCCATCGCACGCGCCAACCGCGCCGCGATCGGGCGCTCCATCGCAGCCCTCCAGGAACGACTCGGCGACGTCGCGGGATGGCTTGCCTCCGCCGACTGGGAGGCGCTTCGAACGTTCTTCGAACGGGCGCGCGGCGCGCGCGTGGAGCTCTTCGACAAGCCCGTCTACGGGGGTGCTCCGGTGACCCTGCAGATGCTGATCCCGGACCGCCCGGGGGTGCTGGCGGAGGTCACCACCGCGGCGGGCCAGCTGGGCGCCAACATCGAGGACCTCCGGATCATGCATTCGGCCGAGGGGGGACGGGGGACCCTCGAGCTCGTCGTGCCCGAAGGCCCCCACCTGGCCCGGCTCGTCGCCGTCCTCGAGGACCTCGGCTACGACGTCGACTCGTCATCGTCCTAAGGGGGAGAGAGACAACTCGATATGATGATATGTAGACAAGGGGACCGGTGAAGCGGACACGGTCCCGGCCCGACGCCCCGCTGGTGGGGGAGGTGCGCGTCCCGGGCGACAAGTCGATCTCCCATCGGGCTCTGCTCCTGGCGGTGCTGGCCCCGGGTTCCTCGGCGATCGACGGCATCAACCTGGGCGCGGACGTGCGCGCGACGATCGCGTGTCTGCGGGCCCTCGGGGCCCGCTGCGTGCTCGACGAGGATAACCTTCGGGTAGAGGTTGAGTCTTCCGGGCAGGGCAGCTTGCAGGAGCCCGCCGTGGTTCTCGACGCCGCCAACTCCGGTACCACGCTCCGGTGCCTCGTGGGGGTGTGCGCGGGGATCGACGGCGTGAGCGTCCTCACCGGGGACGAGAGCCTCCGGCGACGTCCCATGCTCCGGGTCGTCGCTCCTCTGCGTCAGATGGGAGCCACGATCGACGGCCGGGCGCACGCCGACCGCGCCCCTCTGGTGGTGCGCGGGGGATCGCTGCACCCGGTCGACCTCGAGCTGCAGGTGGCCAGCGCTCAGGTCAAGACGGCGGTGCTGCTCGCCGCCCTGGGCGCTACCGGAACGACCTCGGTCGCGGAGCCGGGGGCGAGCCGGGACCATACCGAGCGGATGCTGCGCGCCGCCGGCGTGCCCGTCGCCGGCGACGGCCGCACGGTGGCGGTGACCGGGCCGGCACGGCCGCGCGCGCGGTCGTGGGCCGTCCCGGGCGACCTCTCGTCGGCGATGTTCCTCGTGGTGGGCGCTCTCCTGCTGCCGGGATCCGAGCTCACCATCAGGGACGTCGGCCTGAACCCGACACGCACCCCGGCCCTCGATGTCCTGCGCGCGATGGGCGCCGACGTGAGCGCGGAGATCGAGCGCAGCGACGGGGGCGAGCCGGTCGGGCACGTAACCGTCCGGCATTCGCCACTGGCCGGGGTCGCGGTTGACCCCGAGCTGGTTCCCGGCCTGATCGACGAGATCCCCGCGCTGGCGATCGCGGCGAGCCGGGCCGAGGGTGAGACCCTGATCACCGGCGCGGCCGAGCTGCGAGCCAAGGAATCCGACCGGATCGACGCGCTGGTCGCGGGCTTGCGGGCCCTCGGCGTCGACGCCGAGCCGCGCCCCGACGGGATGCTCATCCGGGGTCCGGCCCCCCTGACGGGCGGAGCGGTCGACGCCCGAGGCGACCACCGGGTCGCTCTGGCGTTCGGGATCGCCGGCCTCGTCGCGACCGGCAACGTCCGGATCAAAGGCTGGAGCAGCGTGGATACCTCGTTCCCAGGTTTCCTCGACGTCCTCGCCGGCGCCCGGCGACGGTCGTGACCGTCATCGCGATCGACGGCCCGGCCGGAGCCGGGAAGAGCAGCGCGGCACGCGCCCTCGCACGCGCGCTCGGCTTCTTCTACCTCGACACCGGTGCGATGTATCGGGCGGTGGCGGCCGCGGCGCTCGAGCGTGGCGTCCCGGCCGGTGACGAAGGGCGCCTGGCGGAGATCGCGCGCAGCGTCGACGTCGACGTGAGCGGCAACCGGATCCTCGTGGGAGGTGGGGACCCCTCGGGCCGCTTGCGGGCGCCGGAGGTGACCGCCGTGGTCTCCCAGGTGGCCGCGCTGCCCGACGTGCGCGCCGCCCTGGCCGAGCGCCAGCGAGCGATCGCGCGGCAGCACGACGTGGTGATCGAAGGGCGCGACATCGGCACCGCCGTCGCTCCCGACGCCGAGGTCAAGATCTTCCTCACCGCGTCGCTTCCCGAACGCGCCCGCCGCAGAGGACGCCAGCTCGGGGTGGCCGACGACGCTCTCGGGGGGGTGGCCGAGGCGCTCGGCGAGCGCGACGCCGCCGACTCCACGAGGGCGGCGTCGCCGCTCGCCCGGCCGCCGGACGCCGTCGTCATCGACTCCACGGACCGGCCGCTCGAGGACGTCGTCAGGGCCCTCCTCGACATCGTCGAGAAGCGCCTCGATGGCTTTTAGCGGCCGCTCCGGCCTTCCCCTGGTGGCCGTGGTCGGGCGGCCCAACGTCGGCAAGTCGTCGCTGGTCAACCGGGTGTTGGGGCGCAGGGAGGCGATCGTCGAGGAGATGCCCGGGGTGACGCGCGACCGGACCGGCTTCGTCGCCGCGTGGAACGCCCGCGACTTCGAGATCATGGACACCGGAGGCCTCGAACCCGGGGCCGAGGGTCTCGAGGCTCACGTTAGGGACCAGGCCCGGGTCGCCATCGAGATCGCCGACGTGATCGTGCTGGTCGTGGACGCGGCCGCCGGCCCGATAGAGGACGACCTCGCCGTCGCCGACGTCCTGCGTCGCTCGGGCAAGCCCGTCGTGGTCGCGGCCAACAAGGTGGACGATCCCGCCGACGAGGCCGACGCCGCGCGGTTCTACGGCCTGGGTCTGGGCGAGCCCCACCCGCTATCCGCGCTGCACGGGCGGGGATCGGGGGACTTCCTCGACGCCGTCGTCCGTGTCCTTCCGGCGGCCCCCGGCGAGACCCAACAGGCGTGGGCGTCGCTCGCGATCGTCGGGCGGCCCAACGTCGGCAAGTCCTCGATGCTCAACTCTCTCCTCGGCGAGCAGCGTGCGATCGTCGACGCGGCCCCCGGGACGACCCGCGACCCGGTCGACTCCTACCTACCGCTGGCGGGGGACCGCACCCTGCGCATCATCGACACGGCCGGCATGAGGCGCCAGGCGCACATCACGGACCCGGTGGAGTACTTCGGCTTCCTGCGATCGCGCCGGACGATCCCCCGAGCGGATGCGGTGCTGCTCGTGGTCGACGTCGCGGAAGGCGTCGCCGGGCTCGACCAGCGGATCGCTCAGGAGGTCGTCGACGAGGGGCGAGCGTGCGTGGTCGCACTGAACAAGTGGGACCTCGTGACGTCCGAGGAAACGGACCGCGCGCGACTCGAACGAGACGTGAAGAAGAAGCTGCGCTTCCTCGACTGGGCCACGGTGGTACGGACGTCGGCGCGGACCGGCCGAGGGGTCGACCGCCTGCTGCCCGCGGTCGAGAGCGCGATCGAGACTCACCGGAGAAGGCTCCCAACGGCGCTCGTGAACCGGCTCGTGACCGATGCTCAGCAGCGGGCGCCTCACCCACGGGCGCGGGCCCGCACGCCACGCGTCCTGTACGCGGTCCAGGCGGACGTCGCGCCTCCTACCTTCGTCTTGTTCGCGAGCGCCCGGTTGGAGACGAACTACGTGCGCTACATCGAGAACGCCATCCGGGCGGTTCACCCGTTCGCGGGTACGCCCATCCAGATCCGGGTTCGGTTGAAGACCGCGCGCGAGCGAGAAGACGACGTATGAGCAGCTCGCCGGACGGCGCGCCGAGGCCGCCGGGTATGATCCGCGCGTCCGGGACGTGGCGCAGCTTGGCAGCGCACTGGTCTGGGGGACCAGGGGTCGCCGGTTCAAATCCGGCCGTCCCGACTGAAGAAGCACGCAGAGGAATGAGGCCCTCCGGCATGTCCGCGACTACCGATCGGCCCGTCGCGTCGGAGCGCGTGCTCACGATCCCCAACATCCTCTCGCTCCTCCGGCTGGCGACCGTACCGGTGTTCTTGTGGCTGTTCGTGACCGGGCGTGAGGATGTCGCCGTCATCGTCTACGGGATCGCGGCGTGGACCGACTTCTTCGACGGCTACATCGCCCGCCGCACGGGGACCGTCACCGAGCTGGGCAAGCTGCTCGACCCCGCGTCGGATCGAATATTCATCCTGGCGCTGGTGGTGATGCTGTTGGCCCGGGGGGCCCTGTCGTGGTGGCTGGCGGCCGCGATCATCGCGCGCGACCTCGTGGTGCTGAGCGTGTTCCCCGCGCTGGAGCGCAAGAAGGTCGCGCGGATCCCCGTGAACCGGGTGGGGAAGCTTGCGACCGCGGCGCTCCTGTTCGGGCTCACCTGCCTGGCGCTGGCCGAGACCAGCTTCGCCGAGTGGTGGCCGGCGCGCCCTATCGGCCTTGCCGTCGCAATCTCCGGCGCCGGGTTGTACTGGATCGCCGGAGCTCTCTACGCGCGCGTGGCGTGGCAGCGTTTCAGGTCACTCGATGCAGGTAGGACCCTGCCGTGACGCTTCGGGACATCCAAGCTGTGATCATGGCCGGAGGCGAGGGGTCGCGGCTTCGGCCGCTCACCAGCAACACCCCCAAACCCATGCTGCCCGTGGCCAACCGGCCCTTGATGGAGCACATCATCACGCTGCTGGGTAGGCACGGGATCACCGACGTCGTAGCCACCGTGCAGTTCCTGTCGTCGGTGATCCGCAACTACTTCCGCGATGGCTCCGACGTGGGGGTGTCGCTCTCGTACGCAACCGAAGAGGTCCCGCTCGGGACCGCGGGGTCCGTTTTCGGCGCCCGCGACCTCCTATCGGGCACCTTCATCGTCATCTCCGGCGATGCGCTCACGGACCTCGACCTCGACGAGGCGGTCGACTTCCACCGCGCGAAGGGAGCGATGGCCACGCTCGTCCTCAAGCGGATGCAGGACCCGCTGGAGTTCGGGATCGTGATGACCTCCGAGGACGGCCGGATCGAGCGCTTCCTCGAGAAACCGAGCTGGGGGCAGGTCTTCACGGACACGATAAACACCGGCATCTACGTACTCGAGCCGGACGTCCTCGACCTGATCCCTCCCGACGAGGCACACGACTTCTCGTCCCAGCTCTTCCCCACGATGCTCGACAAGGGCCTGCCGCTGTACGGGTTCGTCACCGACGCCTACTGGACGGATGTGGGCACCACCGATGCGTACCTGCAGGCACACTCCGACATCCTGGCGGGCAAGGTCACCCAGGAGATCCCCGGGTTCGAGCTGCGGCCGCGGGTCTGGGCCGGGGAAGACGTGGACGTGCACCCCACCGCCGTCATAGAAGGTCCCGTCCTCATCGGTGACAACACCCGCATCGGCGCTGGCGCCGTCGTGGGGCCCTACGCCGTCCTGGGGCCGAACACGATCATCGGCGACGACGCTCGGGTAGGCAATGGGAGCGTCGTGATGGACGGCAGCTACGTTGGCTCCTACGCGCGCGTGTGGGGGAGCGTGCTCGGCCGCGGTGTGACGCTCGAGAAGGGGTCCTCGGTGGAAGAGGGGGCCGTACTCGGGGACGAGGTCGTGGTGGGCGCGGGCGCGTTCATCAAGCCCCGCGTCCAGATCTATCCGGCGAGGAGCGTGGAAGCGGGCGCCATCGTCACTCAGAGTGTCGTCAAGGAGAAGCGAGCGACCCGCAACCTGTTCGGCGCGCGCGGCATGTCGGGCATGATCAACGTCGGCATCACTCCCGTCGCCGCGGTCCGCCTGGGCATGGCGTACGGAAGCACGCTAAAACGGGGCAGCGTGGTGGTGACCGGCCGCGACGCGAGCCGGGCCGCGCGCACGATCAAGCGCGCGGTCGTGGCCGGCCTCAACTCGACCGGGGTCACCTGCCACGACCTCGAGCTGGTCCCCACCCCCCTCACGCGCTTCACCGTCTCGAGCGAGCAAGCTTCCGGAGGGATCAGCGTCCGGACCTCACCGCGCGACCCCGAGATCCTCGAGATCCACCTCTTCGACGGCGACGGAGGCGACATCGCGGAGGCCGACCAGCGCAAGATCGAGCGGATGTTCTTCCGGGAGGACTACCGGCGACCCGGACCGTCCAAGCTGGGAGAGCTCGAGTTCCCCCCGCGGGCGCTGGAGCAGTACACGACCGGTCTCCTGGGCGCTCTCGACCTCGAGAGCATCCGGGCGAGCCGGTCGAAGGTGGTGGTGGATTACGCCTACGGTCCCTTCGCCACGATCGGACCCTCGATCCTCGGCAGGCTCGGCTGCGACGTGCTCTCGGTGAACGCGTTCACGGACGAGCACCGGCCCGTGCTCGTCGCCGCCGACGTGGAGCGCCTCCTCGAGCAGCTGTCGGAGCACGTCATGAAGTCGGGCTCCGACCTGGGGGTCCTGATCGAGCCGGGAGGCGAGATCGCGCACCTCATCGACGACCAGGGCCGGCGGGTCGAGCACGAGCGCGCCCTGGTGGCCTTCGTGCGTTACGGGTCCATGCTGGGAGCCACCGCGATCGCGCTGCCCGTCTCGGTATCGAGCGTGTGCGAGACGGTGGCTGCGGGCAACGGAGCCCGGGTCCAGTGGGTCCCGAACACCCTGGCGGCGCTGATGGAGCGGGCGGCCCGGCCGAGCGTGGGCTTCGCCGGCAACGCCGAGGGCGCGCTGCTCTTCCCCGACTTCATGCCGGCGCCCGACGCGCTGATGACCTTCTGCAAGACGCTCGAGCTGATGGCCTCGGTGGAGCGCCCGCTCTCGATCATCGTGGACGACCTCCCCCCCGCGCACGTGGTCACGCGCGACGTCCGCACCCCGTGGGACCTCAAGGGCACGGTGATGAGAGAGCTCGCCGCGCAAGGCGCCCGGACCCCGGGGGCCGAGCTGCGCCTCCTCGACGGCGTGAAGGTCATCGAGGACGGGGCATGGACCCTGGTGATCCCATATCCGGACCAGCCGGCGTGCCGCATCTGGGCCGAAGCGCCCACCCGGGCCGAGGCCGAGGCGCGCGCCGAGGGCCACGCCGAGCTCGTCGAGCGGATCGTGACCGCAGCCGGAAACATCGACTTGTCGACAACATGACCTATCGACATCGAGAGAGGAGCCGAGGTGGCCGACACCCCCGCTGACCGCCGCTATACCAAGGAGCACGAGTGGGCTCGACCCGAGGACGGCCGTGTCGTCGTGGGGATCACCGACTTCGCCCAGGACCAGCTCGGCGACGTCGTGTTCGTGGGGCTGCCGGAGCCCGGGACCGCGGTCACCGCGGGCCGGCCCATGGGCGAGGTCGAGTCGACCAAGTCCGTGGCCGACCTCTACAGCCCGGTCACGGGCACCGTCGCCGCCAAGAACGACGCGGTCGAGCTGAATCCCGAGCTCGTCAACGCCGACCCCTACGGCGCCGGCTGGCTGGTTGCGATCGAGGGGGCCGGCGAGCTCGATGGGCTGCTCGACGCCGACGGCTATACCGCCTTCGTCGCGGCGCAGGGGGAGTGACGACCGCCCTTGACCAACCCTAAACGTGCGGTATAGGGTCACGCCATGTTCTGCACCAACTGCGGTCACAAGAACCCCGAGGGCTCGAACTTCTGCTCGTCCTGCGGCGCCGCCCTGGCAGCCGCCGGTAGCGGCGAGTCCACGATCACCTTCGCCCCGGCGGAGCTCGAGACCGACCTCGATGAAGAGATCCACATCAGCCCCGAGGAGCTCGAGGGGGGCCGGGCGGTCCTGATCGTGAAGCGGGGCCCCAACGCCGGCAGCAAGTTCTTCCTGGATGCCGATTCGACCGACGTGGGCCGGCACCCGGACAGCAGCATCTTCCTCGACGACATCACGGTATCGCGGCGGCACGCGGAGATCCGCCGTTCAGACCACGGCTTCTCGCTCCACGACATCGGCAGCCTCAACGGGACCTACGTGAACCGGGAGCGGGTCGAGACCGCCGAGCTGCGCTCCGGCGACGAGATCCAGGTCGGGAAGTTCAAGCTCGTGTTCCTGTCGGGGAGCTGACGATGCCTCTGTCTCGCACGCGCGACTACCTCAGCATCGGCGAGGTGCTCGACGAGGTCCGGTCCGACTTCCCCGACGTCAGCATCTCCAAGATCCGCTTCCTCGAGGCCGAAGGTCTCCTCACGCCGGAGAGGACCGCCTCCGGGTACCGCAAGTTCTTCCCCGACGACGTCGCCCGCCTCCGCTACATCCTGGCCCTGCAGCGTGACCAGTTCCTGCCGCTCAAGGTCATCCGCGAGCGTCTCGCCGGTGCCGATGCAGCGGGCGCGTACCCCGACGCGGGCCCCGCCGCGTCATCGGCGGCGACCAACGGGGGAGCGCGCCCCCCCAGCCCGGTGGTCGGCAGCGATCTCACCGCGGCCCAGCTCACGCGCCGCGAGCTCGTGGCCGCCGCAGGTCTGACCGACGCCCAGCTCGCGGATCTCGAAGAGTTCGGGATACTGGCGCGCCGTGACGGAGACCTCTACGACGAGAACGACCTGGCCGCATGTTCGGCGGCAGCCGGGATGCTCGAGTTCGGCCTGCAGGCGCGCCACCTGCGCATGTTCCGTCAGTTCGCCGACCGGGAAACGGGAACCTACGAGCAGCTCGTCGCCCCCGGGGCGCTGCGCAAGAACCGGGAGGAGGCGCGCGCCCGCACGGCCCAGTCCCTGGCGCAGCTGGTCGCGCACGCCCGGCGGCTGCACGACGCCCTCGTGCGGTCGAACCTCCGCGCCCTTCTCTGACGCCCCGCCCGCGCGGGTGAACTTGTCGACAAGGCGACTTATCGCCGCAACCCTGCTGGCTCTCTGCTGGGTCGCGCCCGCCGCCCCGGGGACCACGGCCGGCCGTCGGCCGACCCTGTCGTGTGAGGCGTGCATCGTGGTCGACGACACCGGCCGCACCCTGTTCGCCCGGCGCGCCGGCCGGCCGCTGGCCATCGCCAGCACGACCAAGATGATGACCGCCCTGCTCGCCGACGCCGCCCTCGCCCGGGACGAGCGGGTCACCGTATCGCCGACCGCGGCCGCCACGGGGGGCGGGGGGCTCGATCTCGAGGCGGGGGAGAGCTACCCGGTGGACACCCTCCTGAAGGCGTTGCTGATGACCTCGTCGAACGACGCCGCCGTCGCGCTGGCCGAGGCGGTGGCCGGCACGGAGGCCGCGTTCGTGCGGGCGATGAACCGGCGTGCCGCGGAGCTGGGGGCGCGCGGCACGATGTTCGTGACCGCGCACGGGCTCGACCGGCCCGGGCACGTCTCCACCGCCCGCGACCTCGCACGGATCGCCGCGGAGCTGCTTTCGGACCCGGAGCTGGCGGCGATCGCGGCGGCGCCGTCCACCACCGCCGCCGGGCCGGAGGGGAGCATCCTGCTGGAGAACCGTAACCTTCTACTGGAGAGTTATCCGGGGGCGATCGGCGTCAAGACCGGGTACACCGCCGAGGCCGGCAACGTGTTGGTCGCTGCGGCCCGTCGTCACGGGCGCCGTGTGATCACCGTCGCGCTCGGGTCCGACGACTCATTCGCCGACTCCACCGCGCTTCTCGACCTCGGGTTCGCGCGCCTCCGCCGGGGGCTGGTGCTGCGCGCCGGTCGACCGGTCGGTGCCCTGGTGTTCGCGGCGGGAGGCGCGTCCCCGATCGTGGCGGCCGAGACCGTGCGCGGCATCGTGCGGCCCGATCGGGTGGAGGTATCCGTGGCGGCCACCTCCGGCGCCGCGGCGTTGCCGCTCGCGCCCGGGGACCGCGTCGGCACGATCGTGCTGAGCACCCGCTCGGGCCGCGTCATCGCCGAGGTCGCGGCGGTCGCCGCCGCGCCGGTCGATGCGCCCTCCGGCGGGTGGCTGGCCGGCCTCCTCGGGGGTCTGCTGCGCGGCGCGTGGCAGGTAGCCGGGTGACCGACGCCCCGCCCGCCGTGCCCGCCGTGCCCGCCGCCGAGAGAGCCCCGCACCCCGTGCTGCAACCGCTGCTGTCTCGGTCCGCCCTGGCAACCCGGGCGACCGAGCTCGGGACGGCGCTTGCCGACGACCTCGGCGACGCGCCCGAGCCCCCGATCCTCATCGGGGTGCTCAAGGGATCGACGTTCTTCCTCGCCGACCTCGTTCGGGCCGTCCCGATCGACGTCGAGGTCGACTTCATGTCCATCTCGACCTACGCGGAGACGAGCGAGGCGTCGGGGGTCGTGCGGATCGTCAAGGACCTCGAGCTGGACATCGGGGGACGCGACGTCGTGTTGGTGGAGGACATCGTCGACACCGGCCTCACCTTGACCTACCTCCGCAGGAGCCTCGGGAGCCGTGGTCCGCGCTCGCTCCGAACGGTGACGCTGCTCGACAAGGCGGCGCGCCGCATCGTCCCGGTGCCGGTGGAGTACGTCGGCTTCGAGATCCCCGACGTCTTCGTCGTGGGTTATGGGTTGGACTTCCAGTTCCGGTATCGAAACCTCCCGGACGTCTTCGCGGTAACCGACCTGCCCGCCCTGATGGGGGACCCGCGCATGCTCGAGAGCGCGTTCTTCCAGACCGGCAAGGACCGCTCCGCGCGGAGCACGAACGCGCCGCGACCGGGGTCCCCGGGCCGGTAGGGGGCGCGAGTAACGATGTTAGTTTCGTGCGATGGTCGAGGTCTCACTGGTGGGGGTCCGGGTCGAGCTCCCCTCCAACCAGCCGATCGTCCTCCTCAAGGAGGTGGACGGCGACCGCTACCTCCCCATCTGGATCGGCGCGGTCGAGGCCACCGCGATCGCGTTCGCGCTGCAGGGCATCCAGACCCCCCGGCCGATGACCCACGACCTGCTGCGTGACATCCTGCGCGAGACCGGCCAAGAGGTGGAACGCATCATCATCAGCGACCTGACGGAATCCACGTTCTACGCGTTGATCCGGATGAGCTCCGACGGCAAGACCACCGAGGTGTCGTCCCGTCCCAGCGATGCGATCGCGCTCGCGGTGCGGACGCACACGCCGATATTCGCCTCCGAGGAGGTGCTCGACCAGGCGGGGATCGAGCTCAAGGACGAAGAGGAGAGCGAGGTGGAGAAGTTCCGGGAGTTCCTCGACCAGGTCACGCCCGAGGACTTCGCCGAGCAGTAAGACGATAGCCGCCGCCTGTGGATAACCCCGCGAGGCGTCGTTGACTTCGCATCCCTCGCCGCCTAGGATTCCATCCCCGTAGTTACGGAGGTGTTAGTCGTGGCTGCGGCCCGCGTCTTTAGATGCACCACGGCGCGGACGGACGACACGGGGAGGAACGCCATGGTCGAGACGGGGTACCGCGGGCCGCAGACCTGCAAGATCGTCGGCATCACGTACCGCCAGCTCGATTACTGGACCCGTACCGGGCTCGTGCAGCCGTCGGTGCAGGAAGCCAGGGGCTCGGGGACGCAGCGCCTGTACTCCTTCAACGATCTCTTGCAGCTCAAGGTGGTGAAGAGCCTCACCGATGCCGGCGCGAGCCTCCAGAAGATCCGCCAGGCGATCGACTACGTGCGGGGCAATCTCGCGGACGACTGGTCGACGTTGACCATCGCGACGGACGGCGCCGGCGTCTACGCGTGCACCTCGGATGCAGAGGTGGTCGACCTGCTGAGATCGGGGCAGGGAGTGCTCGGCGCGATCGTCGCGGTCGACAAGATCAAGGACCAGCTGCAGGGAACCTTGCGCGAGCTCCGGCCTGTCGGGGTCGAGGGGGAGTACGTTCCCCAGGAGGCAAGCAAGCAACGAGTCGAGGAGGGTTAGGCGATAGCGGAGGGAAACGGCCCCGGGGCCGACCTCCGTCCGTCCCTTCCGCACGAGGCCGTCCAGTTCGCGCACAACAGCGAGCGGCAGTTCGCGAAGCTGCTGGACTTCTACGAGATCGAATGGCGCTATGAGCCGACCACATTCGACATCGAATGGGACGCGCACGGCGATGCAACGCAGCGGTTCTCGCCCGATTTCTACCTGCCGGAGTTCGACCTCTACATAGAGATCACGACCCTCAACCAGAAGCTCGTGACCAAGAAGAACCGCAAGGCGCGCCGACTGATGGCGTTGTATCCCGATGTGAGGTGCCGGATCCTCTACCAGAAGGACTACCTCAACCTCCTCGTCAAGTACGGCCTCGAGGAGCCTTCACAAGGCCCTCTCCTGCCGCTCGAGCCGCCCGGACCGAGAGGGATGGGCGAGCTCCTCGGCGGGCCACTGGCCGGTTGACGCCGGTGAGCGAACGCCGCGCGACGCACCTCCTCGATATCCATCGCCGGCTCGGCGCCAAGCTGACCGAGTTCGGCGGGTGGGAGATGCCGCTCCAGTACTCGGGCGTGATCGCGGAGCACAACGCGGTGCGCAACCACGCCGGGGTCTTCGACGTGTCGCATCTGGGCAAGCTCCGCGTCACCGGACCCGGGGCGGGGGACGCGTTGCAGCGCGCGTTGACGTGCGACGCCACCGGCCTCGCGCCGGGACGGGCGACCTACTCGCTCGTCCTGACCGACGGCGGCGGCTGCATCGACGACGTCTTCCTTTACCGCATCGCCGAGACCGAGTGGCTGGTCGTACCCAACGCATCCAACGTCGCCCCGGTGGCCGCGGCCATCGCGGAACAGGGGGCCGGCCCGGTGGACGAGTGGGATCGGTTCGCGATCCTTGCGATCCAGGGCCCGGCGTCGTTCGAGGTCATGGAGAGCGCGTTCCCCGGCTCGGGAGCGACCGAGCTGGGGCTCCATGGATGGTGCGAGCTCGACGTCTTCGGCTCGCCGGGCTTCGTCGCACGCACCGGCTACACGGGCGAGCGGGGGTTCGAGCTGTATGCGCCGGCGGCGACCGCGGCGGCAACGTTCGGCGCGGTGCTCGACGCCGGGGCCGCCCCCGTAGGTCTCGGCGCGCGCGACACCCTCCGCCTCGAGATGGGCTACGCGCTGTACGGCCACGAGCTCTCGCTCGACATCAACCCACTCGAAGCCGGACTGGGCTGGGCGCTCGCGTGGGACACCCCGTTCCGGGGCCGCCCCGCCCTCGAGAAGGTGCGCAAGAAGGGCCCCGCCCGCGCCCTGGTGGGCGTGAGGTGCAACGGGCGAGGCGTGCCTCGCCAGGGCTACCCCGTCCTCCAGGACGGACGCACCCTCGGCGAGCTCACGAGCGGGAACCACTCTCCCACCCTGGGCACGGGCATCGGGCTCGCGCTCGTTCCCCGGGACGACGCCCCCGCGCCGGGGGACGCGGTCGAGGTCGATGCACGGGGGCGGCGCATCCCAGGCGCTATCGTCAAGCCGCCCTTCGTGACCGGGGGAAGCTCGAAGAAGGCGCCCGGCAGCCTGACAGACGGAGCCCCGTGATGGACTTCATCCCGCACACCAGCCAGGACGAGCACGAGATGCTCCAGCTCGTCGGGCTCGACTCGCTCGACGAGCTGTTCTCGTCGATCCCGTCCGACCTCCGCCTCGACGGCCCGTTGGACGTTCCCGCGTCGCTCAGCGAGCCGGAGCTGCTCGAGCACATGGCCGCGCTGGCGGGGCGTTCGCAGGGCGACCTGATCTGCTTCGCCGGGGGCGGGGCGTACGACCATCACGTCCCCTCGGCGGTGCGCGCCCTGGCGTCGCGCGCCGAGTTCGCGACCTCCTACACGCCGTACCAGCCGGAGCTGTCCCAGGGGGTCCTTCAGGCGATCTTCGAGTTCCAGACCCTTGTGTGCGAGATCTACGGGATGGAGGTTGCCAACGCGTCGCTGTATGACGGGGCGAACGCGCTCGTCGAAGCGGTCAACCTCGCGGTCCGTACTACCGGGCGCGACCGGGTCCTCGTCGGAGGGACGCTTAACCCTCACTACCTCGACGTGCTGACGACCTACACGTCCGGGCTCGGGCTCGACATCGAGACGATCCCGTTCGGCGACGACGGCACGGTCGCGTGGGGAGAGGTCGACGCCGCGGGCGCCGCCGCGGTCGTCACTTGCCATCCCAACTTCTTCGGCCGTCTCGAAGACCTGGCCGGCGCATCGGACATGGCACACGCCGCCGGCGCGCTGTCCATCGCGGTGACCGACCCGATCGCCATGGGCGTGCTCGAGGCACCGGGCCGGATGGGCGCGGACGTGGCCGTCGGCGAAGGCCATGCACTCGGGAATCCGATGTCCTATGGAGGCCCCTACGTGGGGCTGTTCGCCACCACGCTGCAGCACGTCCGCCAGGTTCCCGGGCGGATCGCCGGCGAGACCGTGGACGTCGACGGGCGCCGCGCCTACGTCCTGACGCTCCAGGCACGCGAGCAGCACATCCGTCGTGCCCGGGCGACCTCCAACGTGTGCACGAACCAGACCCTGATGGCGATCGCCGCCGCGATCTACCTCTCCTGGCTCGGTCCTCACGGCCACGCCCGCCTCGGCGAGGTGTGCGTGCGCCGGACCGCATATCTGGCGCGCAGGGTCGGCGAGCTGCGCGATTGCCGCGTGCGGTTCCCCGGGCCGAGCTTCAAGGAGATCGTGATCGAGACCCCCGTGGAGGCGGGCGAGCTCGCGCGCCGGCTGGCGCGCCGGGGCTTCGTCGTCGGCCCCGCCCTGGGGAGGTGGTTCCCGGAGCTGGCAACCTGCCTGTTGTTCGCCGTCACCGAGCGCCGGACGCGCGCCGACATAGATGCCCTGGTGGAAGCGCTCGAGAAGGAGCTGGCCGAGCTATGACCGCGCCCATCGGTTCGCTCGAGCGCTCCGCCGGCACCCGCGGCGACGGCCCCTTCCCACTCGTGTTCGAGCTGTCGCGGCCCGGCCGACGCGCGTGGTCGCTGCCCGAGTCCGGGGTCGATGGCCCGCCGCTCGAGGAGCTGATCCCGGCCGAACACCGGCGCGCGGCGGCCCCTGGGCTTCCTGAGGTCGGCGAGCTCGACCTGGTTCGGCACTACACGCGTCTGTCGCAACGGAACTGGGCGATCGACGTCGGTCCCTATCCGCTCGGTTCGTGCACGATGAAGTACAACCCCAAGGTCGCCGAAGACGCCGCTGCGCTACCCGGCTTCGCGGGGCTCCACCCCATGGCCGACGAGGAGTTGGTGCAAGGCGCCCTGGAGCTCCTCGGCGAGCTCGAGCGCGCCTTGTGCGCGGCGACCGGCATGGCGCGCCTGACCTTCCAGCCCGCAGCCGGCGCCCAGGGGGAGCTCACGGGGTTGCTGATGATGCGCGCGTTCCACCGCGCCCAGGGCGACGTCCGCACGCGCGTCATCATCCCGGACTCGGCGCACGGGACGAACCCTGCGAGCGTGAGCCTCGCCGGGTACCAGGCGCAGGAGGTCCCGTCCGATGCCCGCGGCCTCGTGGACCTGGGCGCCTTGCGATCGGTGCTCGACGAGCAGGTGGCGGGGCTGATGCTGACCAATCCCAACACGCTCGGCTTGTTCGAGACCGACATAGAAGAGATCGCCGCGGCGATGCACGAGGTCGGCGCTCTCCTCTATTACGACGGCGCCAACTTCAACTCGATCGTCGGCGTGACGCGACCGGGGGACATGGGCTTCGACATCGTCCACATGAACCTGCACAAGACCTTCGCCACGCCTCACGGCGGCGGAGGCCCCGGCTCCGGGCCGGTGGCGGTCTCCCAGAGGCTCGAACGGTTCCTCCCGGCGCCCGTGCTGGAGCACGACCCCGACGCGGGGCGGTGGCGGTGGGACCACGACCGCCCCGACGCGATCGGGCGGATCCACTCGTTCTACGGGAACTTCGGGATCAACGTCCGCGCCTACGCTTACCTTCGCTCGCTGGGGCCGGAGGGGCTCCGCCGCGTGGCCGAGCTCGCCGTCCTCAACGCGAACTACCTGCGCACGCTGGTGAAGGACGCGTTCCCGACCGCGTACCCCGGCGCGTGCATGCACGAGTTCGTCTGCACGGCCAAACCGCTCAAGAAACATGGCGTGAAGGCCATGGACGTCGCCAAACGTCTGATCGACCTCGGCTATCACCCTCCGACGGTGTACTTCCCGCTGGTCGTGGAGGAGGCCCTGATGGTCGAGCCCACCGAAACCGAGTCCAAGGAGACGATCGACGGGCTTGCCGCCGCCCTCAACCAGATCGCCCGCGAGGCCGCGGACGATCCCGATCTCGTCCGCTCGGCGCCGACGACGACCCCGGTGCGCCGCCCCGACGAGGCGCGCGCGGCCCGCGCCCTGAAGTTGCGATGGACGGGCGGCAGCGCCGTCGGCTGAGCCCGTCCGGCGTCGGCCTCGTCCGGAACTTCTCCGGGGTGCTACAGTCGTAGCATGTCTGAGCCACGCCGCGAGATCCCCCAGCGAGAGCTCCGGAACGACATCTCCCGCATCCTCCGGGAGGTGGCGGGAGGAAGCAGCCTGCGGGTGACGGTCAGGGGTCGCCCGGTGGCCGACCTTGTACCGGTCGCCGAAGGCCGCCGCTTCGTTCCCCGTGCCGACGTCGAGCGCCTGGTGGATGATGCGCCGCTGGACGGCGGGTTCGCCCGCGCTATCGCCGGCGTTGTCGGAGCAACGATCGACGAGCTGTGAAAGGCCTCCTCGACACTAGCGTTCTGATCGCCCGCGAGGACGGCGGTCGCCCGGGAGCGCTTCCGGAGGAGTCCGCGATCTCTGTGGTGACGCTAGCCGAGCTGCACATCGGGGTGCTGGTAGCAGACGACCCACGGGTCAGGGCGCGACGGATGCGCTCGTTGTCCGAGGTCGAGCGCAGCTTCGATGCCTTACCGATCGACAAGGACGTCGCCCGTAGCTTCGCGACGATCGTCGCGGATGCCCGAAACCACGGGAGGAAGCCGAAGATCATGGACGCGTGGATCGCCGCCACCGCGGTCGCCCACGACCTGCCGGTCTACACGCGCGACGCGGACTTCGATCGCCTCGCCGATGTCCGGGTGATCCGGGTCTGACGGAGGCCCGAACCCAACCCGCTGCTCCGGCGCGCGCCGAGCACGTCGACCGGCGCTTCGTGCTCCTCGCCGTGGTGGTCGCCTTCGCCGCTACCCGGGCGCTCCTGTTCGCCGGCGCGCACGGCGAGGTGAGCTTCCGCAACAGCTACGACGTCGAGATCTACGCGGGCTGGGGGAGCGAGGTCGTCGACCGCGGGCGCACCCCGTACTCGGAGGTGGCCATCGAATACCCCCCGGGGATGCTGCCGTTCGTGGCCGCCCCCGCGTTGGGCGAGGACGCCGCGTCCTACCGAGACCGCTTCATCGTGATGATGGTGCTGGTCGACGTGCTCGCCTTCATCGGCCTCGTCTCGACCTCGTTGCGCTGGGGCTCGCTCCTGGGACCGGCGCTATGGGTGGCCGGGACCCTCCTGCTGGGGCCGGTGATCTACCTGCGGCTCGACCTCGTCCCGGCAGCGCTGACCGTCTGGGCGGTCGAACGCGCCGCGGCCGGGGGTTGGGCCGGGACGGGAGTCGCACTGGGCGCGGGGCTGATGGCGAAGGTCTATCCGATCGTGCTCCTTCCGGCCGCGCTCGCGGCCTCGGCGCGCCGGGCGCGCACCGCGCTCGGCGCCGCGACCGCGACGGTCCTCTTCTCGCTGCCCTTCGCCGGGTCGGCGGCAGAGCTGTGGCGCAGCGTGCTGGGCTACCACTCGGCGCGCGGGATCCACGCGGAGAGCTCCTGGGGGATCGGGCTCGCCATCGCGCGCTACCTCGGCTATCCGAGCGTCCCCAGCTACTCCTACGGCGCGATGCACGTGGAGTCGACGGTCTCGTCCGCGCTCAAGGGTCCCGCTATGGCCGTCTCGATGGTGGTCCTGGTGGGAGCATCCGCCTGGGTGCTACGGCAACTTCGCCCGGGCGACGCGACCCTGATGCCGGTGGCGGCGTTCGGGACGCTCGCTCTGGTCATGGCGGCCGGGACGGTGTTCTCGCCCCAGTTCGTCGTGTGGCTGGTCGCGTTGGGGGCCGCGGGCCTGTGCAGCGGCGCCAACCTGCGGCGCGCCGGATGGTGGCTCGGCGCGGTGCTGGCGATCGCGGCTCTCACGCAGCTGCTGTTCCCCTACCTGATCGGGCGCTTCCTCGAGGGCGATCCGGCCGCGGTCTCGGTCGCCCTCGCCCGCAACCTGCTGGTGGCGATCGCCGGGGTGGGGGCGCTGGCGAGCCTGCGGCCCACGCCCGCCGGCACGGCCGGTCCGGGGGGGGAGGGCTAGGCCCGGGCGGCGTCGTCCGCCCACCCGTGGTGCAGGGGCGGAGGCGTCGAAGTCTAAAGTTATTCCCTATGGCATCCCCCCGGAGGTCGGTGCTCGCCGCCCTCGTCGCGCTCGTCGCGGTCCTCCTCGGATCGATCCCGTCGGGCGCCCAGGTCGCCGACGTCGGCGCGGCCCAAACCCAGATATGCGACAACCCGGCGCGGACCGTGTCGCTCTTCGCCACGAGGATCGGTCCCCGCAAGGTCGGCTACGGGCTCACCCCCGGCAACCCCACCGTTCCGGGCCCCACGATCGAGATGACCGAGGGCGAATGCATCGCCATCAACCTCGTCAACGACAGCAACATCCGGGTGGGGATCCATGCCCACGGGGTGGAATACACGGTGTTCAGCGACGGCACGCCGGTGAACGCGTCGTGCGTCCCACCGGGGCGGTCCCGTACCTATCTGTTCTCGAGCCACCTCCCCGTCGTGCGGACCGACGGGACTATCGACCCCGGCAACGCCGGCTACTGGCACTACCACGACCACTGCGCCGGCACTCCGCACGGCACGCTCGGCCTCAAGAGGGGGCTCTTCGGCGCGCTGATCGTCCGCCGGCCCGGAGACCCCGTCCCCGACCGCCCTCCGTTCGTGGTCGTGATGGGCCCGGGCCAGAAGATCAACCTGCAGAAGGCTCCCAACATCCGCATGTTCAAGGCGAACCAGGGCCAGCGAATCGAGTTCGTGGTGATCGGCCACGGCGACGAGTTCCACACCTTCCATCTCCACGGCCACCGCTGGGCGAACACCCGCACCGGCTACATCACCGACCTGAAGGACACCGCGCGCCTGATCGACAACCGCACCGTCGGGCCCGCGGACTCCTTCGGCTTCCAGGTGGTCGCCGGCGAGCGGGTCGGGCCGGGCGCGTGGATGTTCCACTGCCACGTCCAGTTCCACTCGGACGGCGGCATGGTGAGCCTGCTACTCGTGCGCACCCCCGACGGTCGGGTGACGCCGCAAGAGAAGGCCGCGGTCCGGCGCTTCAAGAAACAAGAGGGTCACGGCGGTCACTGAGGTGGGCCGCTCTCGCTCCGTGGGACCCGTGCGACGCGCCCTGCGCGTGCTCCCGGTCCTCGGACTGGTCGCTTCGGCGCTCGCGGGGACCACCTCCCCGGCGCGCGCCGCCACGGCTGCGGTCGCCATACGTGACAACTTCTTCTCACCCCGGGAGGTACGGATCGATCCGGGCGACCGGGTCGTCTGGACCAACGAGACCACTAACGACCACACGGTCACGTCCGACGAACGCCTCTTCGACTCGAGGAGGCTCGAGCCGGGCGAGACCTTCGCGCGCACCTTCCGCAAGGAGGGCTACTACTTCTATCACTGCAAGCTGCACGGGGCGAAGGACCGGGTGGGGATGTGGGGAGTGGTGATCGTCGGAGATCCGCCGGTTCCGCCCGAGCTGCGGAAGCGGGGCAACGTCCGCCCGAAGATGGTGGTTCCGCGTGACTTCCCCACGATCCAGGCCGCGGTCGACCGCGCCAGCCCTCGCACCCGCATCCTGATCCGCCCCGGCGTCTACCGCGAGGACGTGGTAGTCACGACACGCGGCCTGATCCTGCAAGGGGTCGACCGGTTCCGGACCGTGATCCACGGGGGGGACAAGAAGTACAACGGGATCCTCGTCGACGGTGCGAACAACGTGACGGTCAGGAACCTCACGGTGCGCAACTACCTGACCAACGGCATCTTCTTCAACAACGTCACCGGCTACACGGTGAACCGCGTCGATGCGATCAAGGGGCGCACCTACGGGATCTACGCATTCGACTCCTACGACGGCGTCATCAAGAACTCGTTCGCATGGGGCAGCGGGGACGGTGGGATCTACGTCGGCCAGTGCTTCGGGTGCGGGGCGGTGATCGAGAACGTGACCTCCCAATACAGCTACCTCGGCTACTCGGGCACGAATGCCACGGGCGTCACCATCCGCGACTCGGTGTTCAAGCACAACGGCGCCGGCATCGTCCCCAACACGCTTCCGACCGAGGACCTCGGACCCGGGCGCGGCACCTTCATCTACAACAACCTCGTCGTGAAGAACAACTACGAGACCGTCCCGGCGGCCGGGTTCTCCGAGGACGCCGGCATCCCCTTCGGGACGGGGGTCTGGCTGGCCGGTGTGTCCAACAACGTCGTCCGCGACAACGACATCAGGAACCACAAGCGCTATGGGGTGCTCGTCTCCCAGAGCCTCGACGAGAGCCTGCCGATGAACAACACCGTGGTCGGCAACCGGGTCCGCAACTCAGATTCGGACGGGAACGGCTACGGCTACGACCTCGCGTGGGACGGGACCGGCGCGAACAACTGCTTCACCCGCAACAAGGTCCGCGGCCCCACCGGACCACCCCGTATCCAGCTGCTGTTCGCGTGCGCCAATCGACCGTTCGTCGGCGCACCGTTCCCACCGGTGCAAGCCGACCTCGCGGTGTCGCTGACGGCCGTGGCGACGCGCCCCCAGAAGGAGCCGCCCGAGCCCAACCGCCCACGCTGCCAGCGAGGGCGCGCCGGGTGCTCGAGGTGAGGACGCCGGCGAGGCGCGTCCTCGCCGGTGGGGGAGCGGGGCTGGCGCTGCTAGCGGCTGCGGCGTGGCCGTCTCCGCAAGCGCCGCCCGCGCGTGCGGCCACGGCGGCCGCCCAGGGGCCAACGACGCTCGACCGCACGATCGTCGCGAAAGGCGAGCGGGACCTCGCGTACGGCGGGGGGGAGCCGCGTATCACGCGCCATCTCGACTGGCCCCACGGACGCGGCGGAGGCCGGGCGCTCGCCGGCTTCAAGCACCTCAGCGACGTCCACGTGATCGACGAGGAGTCCCCGGCGAGGGTCGAATGGATGGACGCATGCACCGTGCCGGAACTGGGGACCCAGGACGAGGCGGACAAGGGCGTTACGGGCGCGTACCGCGTTCACGAGTCGCTCTCGACCCAGGTGGGCGACGCCATGCTTCGGCGCCTGGCGGCCATCACCCGCGGGCCCGCCACGAACGTCCCGCTGAGCTTCGCTATCTCGACCGGGGACAACGCCGATAACAATCAGGTCAACGAGACCCGCTGGTTCGTCGACCTGCTCGACGGGGAGGTGGTCGACCCGAACTCGGGTGCGAGGAGCTACGACGGCTACACGCGCGAGCAGTTCGCGGACGCGCTCGATCTCGAGACCCTCGAGCTCGCCCAGCAGCCGTTCGACGCGATCGGAACCAAGATCCCGTGGTACGCGGTCCTCGGCAACCACGACGGCCTCGCCCAGGGCAACGCGCCCGGCTTCCCGTTCGAGAGCATCGCCGTCGGCGGCCGCAAGGTCTTCATCGCGATCGAGGGTTACTCGAACTGCCCCGACGGGCCCGACGACCTCCAGGGCCTCCAGGACATCGTGACCGCCGCCCTGAGCAACTCGTCGCGCGAGGTGCCGGCCGATCCCGCGCGTCACTTCATGACCCACGATGAGCTCGTGGAGCAATATTTCGACACGACCGGTAAGCCCGTCGGCCACGGCCTCGCGCGGGCGCCCCAGGACCCGATGTTCGGGTCGCGCGCCGGGTACTACAGCTTCCCGATCGCCCCGAAGATCCGCGGGATCAGCCTGGATACGATCGCCTACGCCGGGGGCGACGACGGTCACATACCCGATCCTCAGTTCCGCTGGCTGGAGGAGGAGCTGCTGAAGTGGTCGCGAGTGTACCTCGACCCGACGGGCGCGCACGCCCGCAACCCGGGCGGGAAGGACCGCATGATCGTGCTGTTCTCACACCACTCCTCGCCGAAGCTGGCGAATCCCGGGGTCGACCCGGCGGGTGCGCCCTACCACTGCTTCCGGCGGACCGACCAGCCCGAGTGCGCGGACGGCGAGGGTCTGGACGGCCTGCTGAAGCGCTTCCCCAACGTGATCGCATGGGTCAACGGCCACGAGCACAACAACGCCGTCCGCCGCTTCCCCGCGGCCGCGGGCCAAGACCCCGACCGAGGCTACTGGGAGCTGAACACCGCGGCGCACATCGACTGGCCCCAGCAGGCCCGGCTGATCGAGATCGCGTGGAAGCCGGGACGAGGGCGACGCGCGGACACGGTCTTCATCTACGGGACGGTGGTCGACCACGCCGCGGCGCCCGATCCGGATCGTGCACGGCAATCACCGATCGCATATCTCGCCTCGCTCTCACGCGTCGAGGCCTACTACGACGCGTGCGTGCGGACGGCCCAGGCCAAGTGCATCGCGAGCGGAAGACCGAAGGACAGGAACGTGAAGCTCGTGCAGAAAGCGCCTTTCGACCTCGGGCGCTGACCCCGTCGCCGGGCGATGACGCGCTCTCATGCGCGGCTGCGCCCGTATAGTCGATGAGAGACATGGCCACCTCCCCGGCCGTCGCCACACCGATCGCGACCCGGCGCGCGCCCGTGCTCGTCGGCGCGGCGGTGGTGGCCGCGCTCGTCGCTGCCCGTCTCCTCGACCTCGGCGAAACCGCGGTCGCTCCGATGTTCGTCATCATCTTCACCGCGATCTTCACCGAGGCACTGCCGTTCGTCCTCCTCGGCGCGATCGCCGCCGCGGCGATCGAGGTCTACGTCTCCGACACCGCGTTCGCGCGCGTCGCACGCCTGCCGGTTGCGCTCCAGCTCCCCGCGGCGGCTCTGGGGGGATTCGCCTTCCCCGTCTGTGAATGCGGGTCGGTGCCGGTGGCGCGCCGGCTGATCCGCCGCGGCATCCATCCCTCTGCGGGGCTCGCGTTCATGCTCGCGTCGCCGATCTTCAATCCGATCGTCCTGGCATCGACCTACATCGCGTACCAACAGCGACTGCTCGGCATGCAGATGGTTGTGGCCCGAGCGGCGCTGGGATTCGGTGTCGCGCTGGTCGTCGCGTGGGCGTTGGGATCCGATGGAGCCAAGGAGCTGCTGCGATCGCGTCCCGACGATGTCGTCGAGCCCGCGTCCGGCGAAACGGACGGTACCTCGCGCTCCCGGGGGAGGGACTTCGTCGGGCATCTGACCGCCGACCTCTTCTTCATGGGCAGGTTCCTCTTGCTCGGGGCCGCGATCTCGGCCGCGCTGCAGACCGCGCTCCCGCAGAGCCTCATCGCGGGTATCGCACGCACGCCGCTCGTCGCCGGCCTGGCGCTGATGGCGGTGGCGTACGTCTCGTCGCTGTGCTCCGAAGCCGACGCGTTCGTGGCCGTCTCGTTCAGCCAGTTCCCGTTGAGCTCGCAGCTCGCCTTCCTCGTGTTCGGGCCCATCCTCGACCTCAAGCTGACACTGCTGTACGGCGCGACCTTCCGCCGGAGGTTCGCGCTGCGGCTGGCACTGACCGCGGTGCCGGTGGTGCTTGCCGGCACGCTCTGGTTCGAAGTCTTGATCGGAGCCCCCGCGTGACCAGGCAGCGCCTCCACCTCGTCGTGGTAGCAGCCTGGGCCGTGTTCTTCGTGTGGTTGATCGCCACCGGAGAGATCGTGCGCTACATCGGCCCCCGAACGAAGTGGGTCGTGTGGTTCGGAGCCGCCGCACTGATCGCCACGGGGATCGCACTCGCCGTGGTGGCGCGCCGCCCGGATCCTCGGCGCGCCGCGCCGCTTGGGGTGGGGGAGACGATCGGCATACTGGCCCTGCTGCTTCCGATCGTCGCGGTCGTCGTGGTGCCCCAACCGAACCTGGGGGCCCTGGGAGCTTCCCGCAAGCTGATCGGAGGGCTGGCCGCGACCGGCGGGTTCGTCCCGGTACCGGATGGCGGAGCGGTCTCGTTCCAGGAGATCAGCTTCGCCTCCCGGTCCCCGGGATACGCAGCGTCCCTCGGGGTGAGCGAGGGCGTCCCGGTCGACCTCACCGGGTTCGTGACGCACCCGGCCGGATCGCCGCCCGGGACGTTCGCGCTGACCCGTTTCGCGATCTTCTGCTGCGCCGCCGACGCGACCCCTTACTCGGTCGCGGTCGATCCCACGGGTGCCGCGGGGAACGATGACTTCCCCGACGACACCTGGCTCACGGTGAAGGGAGCTCTCGCGCGCGTGGACGGCTCGTTCGTGCTGCTCGCCGACGACATCATCGCTGTCGACGAGCCCAAAGACCCGTACGTCTACTGAGGTCCGGTTACGCCTCGATCCCGTGCCACGGCGCGGCCACCGCGGTGCGCGCCCCCGGCTCGCCCCCCAGGAAGAACATGCGTTGTTCGACATCGTTGCCGGGGTCGGCGTCGAGGAGGAGCCCGGTCGGGTTGGCATGGACCCGGATGTAGTACCAGCCGTTGGGCAGCCCGGTGACCTCGAGCGACTGACCCGGGATCCCCTGGTAGTAGGTGTCGCCCCAGCCCGGCTCGAGGTGCTCGCGCACCCACACCGAGCTCGAACCACCGCACTGGGTGTGGAGGCCGTCCTCGCTGTAGCCGGTCCAGGTCGCGCCTTTAAGGGTCAGGTCGACGGCGTCGGTCGGAACGATGCAGAACGCCTGCTTGCCGCTCCGCACGACCTCGGCGCTCTCCCGATCGACCAGGGAGTACTGCGCGAACTGCTCGAAGTGCCAGTGGTGGTGACGGCGGCGGTCGTCGTACTCGAACGTGCCCGACGGCGCCCGCCCGACGACGTTGCCGTCAGGATCGTAGAAGTACTGGTACGCGTCCATCGTGTCGGTGCCCGAGCGCCGGAACCCTTCGACCACCAAGGGGCCGGGCCCGGCGTTCCAGACATTCGCCGCGAAGTCGACATAGTCGCGCTCGTTGCGGCTCGACGTCGCGAGCGACCAGGCAGGCAGGGCGGCGAGGTCGGGGAGCGCGCTCGGGTCCGGTGATGTGGTGGTGGGCACACCTTCGGTGGGTCCGGCGCCGTAGATGTCGGAGCCATCCCGGTGGTAGTAGACCTCCTTGCCCCGGTGGCCTCCCTTCTCGATCGTGACCTTCAGGGTGACCAGGCGGTCGGCCTCGGCGATCGCGAACAGGTCGGCGTAGGTGCGGGTGATGGCCACCGTCGTGGTGTAGGTCCCTGCGGGGACGCGCATCGTGGCCGACCCGCCTTCGTAGTCGCCGCCGCCCAGAGCCGGGACCGCCCAGTGATCCTCGATGCCCCAGACCATCCCGCGCAGGAAGGGGAACCCGGTAGCGCAGAAGTAGGGATAGCGAACCACGTCCGATCCCTGGTCGCTGAGCCGCTGGCGTTCGTAGCTGTTGGGACAGAGGGTGAAGCGCCGGCGCGCCACCTTCTCGCCGTCCGCGTCCCGGAAGGTCACTACCAGGGCCCTCCTCAGGCCGGAGAAGCCGTCGAGCAGCTCGGCCGGGAGCGTGCGGATCACATCACCGGTGGCGGCGTCGACCTGGGCCGCCTGGATCGGCTCGCCGAAGCTGGACCGACCCACCCGGATCTCGAAGTCACCCCCGACGGGCGTCATCAGGACCCCGAGGTCGAGGTAGACACGCCGGTCGTAGCGCTGCAGAGTGACCTCGCCCTTACTCGTCAGCAGGCGCAGCGACGGGGTCTCTGCGCTGCGGGCCGGAAGCGCTCCCGCCAGCGACGCCCCCACGACGGCAACGATGGCTCCGATGCTCACGCGACGCCGGTTGCTCGGTTTCACGGTCCACCCACTTTCCCTGGTCCACGAGGTACGTACGTCCACAAGACGCCCGAGCGGCTCCGGAGGTTCCCCGCGCACAGGAACCCGCACCAACCCCGGGTTCGAGGTCGTCACCGTAGGTATCGTCCGGGGGGTGCCGTTCTTGAACGGGGCCGATAGTCTGGCCCGGATCCCATGCGCTTCCGGAGACGGCTGCAGACGGCCGCAGACCGCCGGACAGAGGGCGTGGGGCGAGCGCGCGACGAGAGAGCCGGGGGATATGAGGGGCCGAGTGATCCAGAGAGCGGTGGAGCGCGCCCGCGGGGCGGGCCCGCGGCGAGGCCGCACGCCGAGGCTGGCGGCCGCCCTCAGCGCGACCCTCCTGGCCGCCAGCGTCGTCGCGGCGGCATCGCCCGGCCGCGGGGCGACCTCGTGGGTGGATCTCGCCACCGAGCCGGTGATCGCCTTCGAGGACGTGCCGCGCATGGTCCCCGGAGGGGACGTCAACGGGGACGGCCGGGCGGACATCGTGGGGACGCGCTGCTCCGCCGGGGCGGGCGCCGGGGTCGTGCTGGTCTACCTCGGACCGTTCGAGCGCACCGCGGACGGGACGACGAGGACGGGCGGTGAAGGCTTCCGGATCACCGGGAGCCGGCCGGCCGACTACGCGTGCTCCGCCGCGCCGGCAGGCGACGTGAACGGCGACGGGCTCGACGACCTCCTGGTCGGTGCGCCCTATGCCGACAACAACAATCGAAGGGCCTCCGGAGCCGTCTACGTGGTGTTCGGCAGCGCGTCGCCCGAAGACGTCGACCTCGCCGACTTCGATGCAGGTCTCCAGGGGAGCCGCGGCTTCCGCATCGGCGGAGCGCAGGCCGCCGACTACGTCGGCAAGCAACTCGCAGGCGTCAAGGACGTCAACTCGGACGGGCTCCACGACGTGGTCGTGGGCGCGGCTCGCGCCGGCTCCGCGTACGTGGTCTTCGGCCGGCCCGGCCCTGCGCCCGTCGACCTCCTCACCTTCGAGCTGGGGATCCAGGGGCCCATGGGGTACCGGATCGACTTCGAGCCACCCACGATCGACGCCAACCTCTCGCTCGCCGGCGCCGGCGACGTGAACGGGGATCGGGTGCCCGACATCCTCCTGGGGCTCGTCCCCACCCGCCTGGCGGCGGGCTATGCGTACGTCGTGTACGGCAAGGCGGACGGGGTCGCGGTGCACGTGCGCGACCTGCGCGGCAAGGGGTTCAGGATCATGGGCCCGAAGCGTCGCGCCACCGCCGGCCGTGCCGTTGCGGGGGTCGGTGACGTCAACGGGGACGGCCTCGCCGACGTCGTGGTCGGCGCGCCCTACCTCGACTGCTGCCCCCGAGGGGGTGCCTACGTCGTGTTCGGCACGAGGAGTGGGGCCCCGGTCCAGCTGTCCGATCTCGGTCGCTCCGGGTTCCGGATCAGGGGCGCGACCAAGGGGCCGCGCGCCTACTACCACGACGAGGCCGGCTCGTCGGTGGCCCGCGCCGGAGACGTCAACGGGGATGGGCTGGCCGACGTCCTGCTCGGCGCGCCGTTCGCCGACCACCACCGCCGGTTCGACTCGGGGTCCGCCTACGTCGTCTTCGGCAAGAAGGGGAGCGGGGCGGTCGATCTCGGCTCCCTCGAGCACCGAGGGTTCAGGATCGACGGCGCACGGGCGCAGGGCTTCGCCGGACGTCACGTCGCGGGAGCGGGGGACCTCGACGGCGACGGGCTGGCCGACGTGCTGGTATCGGCGTCGACCGCCGGCCTGAGCTATCTCGTCTGGGGCCGTTGACACATCGGACCCGATCGTGGCCGCTTACCTGAGGGCGGCGGATCCCCGCGCGACGTCGTGCAGATGGTGGGCGGGATCGTGCATCAGATAGCGCGCCAGCGACTCGACCGTGAAACGTGCGCCGTCGCTCCGCTCCCCAGGGCGGGCCCACTGCTCTTCTTGCAGGGCATCGAACCGATCGGCGAGCCGCCCCGCGGCCTCCTCGAGCTCCGTGGCAACCTGGGGCGGGTCCTGCTCACCGTAGCGCTCCCGGACGGCGGTCTCGTCTTGATCCCAGTTGGGATACGCGGGCCCGTCCTGCTCCAGCATCATCTGTACGCGCTCATCGTAGAGACGGAAGACGTCCCGGACGTGACATCCGTACTCCAGCGCGGACCACACGCTCGCCAAGGGACGTGACCGGGCGGTGGGATCCGAGAGCACCTTGCGCCACTGGGCGGCGTTGGCGCGGATCATCGCCCCCACCTCCTCCCGGGGGAACGACCGGACGTCGAACCCGCACTCCGGACAGACCCGCTGGAGGACCCACGTCCAGTCCTTGGTGTCCGGTGTGATCGCCATGGCTACGTGCTACCACGACCCAGGCAGGCGACGCGACCCAGGCAAGGAAGGCCGGCGCGCCGGGGGATCGTCTCGAACTGGTCGGGGACCATCTCTTGGGCCTAGCTTTACATAATCGATATTATGGGAGATAGCTCCGGGCTGCGATCTGCCCGGAAGAGCTCGCTAGGTCTCGGTGCCGCGGCCCGTCTCGTTCTGGAGCTCCTCGATGCGCTTCGACGCGGCGGCCTTGGTGAGCGAGAGATCGACCTCTTCGCCGGCTTCCTGGGCGAGCGTTTGGAGGTAGCTCGCCTGGGCGCCCGTCATCGGCTCGTCGCCGGTGGTCCAGTCCTCGGGGTCTTTCCGGGTGCCCGATCCTGCCGCGTCGTTCGGGCCGCGCTGCGTCTCCTCGGTCATCCCGCCTCCTTGCCTCGCGGACGTCCCTGAAGGCTCTATACCCCATGCGGGTGGTAGCGAACACACGTTCGCCCCCCTAAGCTGGGGCCATGCGGGCGCTCAGCCGGACCGTGACCTCGCCTCACCCCGTCCATCTGCCGCTGACGCTCGCGCCGCTCCGCCATGGCCCGGGCGACCCGACGATCCGCCTCGAGCGCGCCGGCGGCGTGTGGCGGGCAACGCGCACACCCGAAGGCCCGGCGACGATGCACCTGACCGGCACCGGATACCGGGTGGACGCGGACGCGTGGGGACCGGGGGCGTCGTGGGCGCTCGAGCACCTGACCGACCTGGTGGGGTGCGAGGACGATCCGCGCGGCTTCCCGACGCCACACCCGCTCGTGCGGTCGCTGCACCGCCGGTTCGCCGGCGTTCGCTTCGGGCGCTCCCGGGCGGTCGTCGAGTCCCTCGTCCCGGTCGTGCTGGAGCAGAAGGTGACCAGCGGCGAGGCGCACGGCTCGTATGCCGCGTTCGTGCGCCGGTTCGGCGAGCCCGCACCCGGGCCCGGCGGGCTGATGGTGCAACCGAGCCCCGAGCGGGTGGCGCGACTCCCCTACTGGGAGCTGCACCCTCTGGGGATCGAACGGCGCCGCGCCACCGTCATCCGGGCAGCTTGCGCTCGGGCGGCGCGCCTGGAGGAGGCCGGTGCGATGGCGCCCTCCGACGCGCGCCGGCGCCTCATGGCGTTGCCGGGCGTCGGGGCCTGGACCGCGGCCGAGGTCGCCCGGAGCGCCTTCGGCGACGTCGACGCGGTCTCCGTGGGCGACTTCCACCTTCCGCACACGGTGGCATGGGCGCTGGCCGGCGAGCCCCGCGCCGACGACGAGCGCATGCTGGAGCTGCTCGAGCCTTATGGGGACCAGCGGGCGCGCGCGGTGCGCTTGATCGAGATCGGCGGCTTCAGGGCGCCTCGTTACGGTCCGCGCTACGCGCCGCGCTCGATCAGCGCGATCTAAGGGACGAGACCCGTCATCCCGCTCCCCCACCGCGCGCTCGGCGGTCCGTGAGCGCCCACCGCGGGACCGCGGTGAGGGCTTCGACGACGATGCGCTTGCTCATCTTGGACCGGCCGTGCGCCCGTTCCACGAAGACGATCGGAACCTCGGCCACCCGGCCGCCGGCGCGGTAGATCCTCCACGCCATCTCTATCTGGAACGCGTAACCCTCGGACCGCACGTCACTCAGGTCCTGGCTCCGGAGAGCGTCGGCCCGGTACGCGCGGAAGCCGCTGGTGGAGTCGCGCACCCCGAACCGCAGCCAGGCTCGCGCGTACAGGTTGCCCCCGCCGGACAGTGCCCGGCGCGTCTTGCTCCAGTTCTCCACGCGGCCGTCCGGCACGTAGCGCGATCCGATCGCGAGGTCGGCGTCCTCCAATGCACGGAGCAAGCGCGGCACGTCGGCGGGGTCGTGCGAGAGGTCCGCATCCATCTCCACCAGGGCGCGGTAGCCCCGCTCGATCCCCCACCGGAAGCCGGCCAGGTAGGCGCTGCCCAGGCCCTGCTTCCCGGCTCGCTCGAGGAGATGCACCCGATGTGGTCCGCGAGCGACGGCCCGCACCACGTCGGCCGTCCCGTCGGGCGAGCCATCATCGATGACCAGGAGGTCGGCGGAGTCACCGGTGGCGGCGAACAACCGGCGCGCGACCTCCTCGATGTTCGCGCTCTCGTTGTAGGTCGGCACGATGACCAGAGCGCGCGCCTGTGCGTCCGCTCTCTCGGAGCCGGCCGGCGTCATCGCTCGACGCTACCTTGGTCCTGCCGCCGGAGACCGCCGACCAGCCCGGCTGCGCACACGACCGCACACAGGAACGGGAACCAGTCCCCGGTACGCGCGTAGAACGAGATAGCGCGGGCGAAGTGGACGTCGGCGACGAGCGTCCGGGCCTCCCAGAGAGACGTCGCACCCACGACCTCTCCATCCGGCGCGACGAAGGCCGAGATCCCGCTCAGAGCCGCGTGCGCGACCCACACGCCGTTCTCGACCGCGCGCACCTCGCTCATCGCGACGTGCTGGGCCGACGCCCATGATGTCTCCCACGTCGACGTATTCGTGGCAACGACCAGCAAGCGCCCTCCGCGTTCGATCCGCTCTCGCACCAGCGACCCGAAGTCGCCCTCGAAGGAGATCACGGGGGCGACCGGGCCCGGGAGAGAGGGAACGTCGAACACCTTCGGGTCACGTCCGGCGATGGCATCGCGCGGCACCTGGGCGAGCATCGGCACCCAGCCGATCAACCCGCGCGCCGGCACGTACTCACCGAATGGGACGAGATGGGTCTTCTGGTAGCGGTCGACGATCTCCCCGGTGGGAGCCACCTGGAACGCCATGACCAGGTAACGATCGGCGTCGATGTCGGAGTCACCGCCTGCGATGACCGGCGCGCCGACCGCGCGCGCTGCCTGCGCGAGGAACCGCTCCGTGCCCGGCAGCACGCGCCGGGCGCCCGGGGTCGGGACCTCCACCGAGCTCTCGGGCCACACCACGAGATCGGGCTCCTCGGTGGCCACGGAACGTGACAACCGCAGGTGGCTGCGGGCGATCACTTTCCTCTTCTCCGCGAACGTGCCGTCGAACGAACGCGGGACGTTGCCCTGGACGATGGCAACCCGCACCGGCGGCCCGCCTGATGCCGCCGCGGGTACCGCAGCCGGGAGCGCGATCAGAAGGGCCGCCGCGGCCACTGGGACGAGCGCCGCGCGGGGCGTGCCCCCCTGCAGGCGTGACCACGCTTCCCCGAGGGCGGCCGCGGCCGCGACCACCACGAACGCGACGAGCCACGCACCTCCGACGCTCGCCCCCTTGAGCGTCCAGAGGTCGTGCTGACCTTGAGCCAGCTGCCCCCACGTGAACCCACCCAGCGGGACCCGGGCGCGCAGGTACTCGAGGACCACCCAGTCCGAGGCGGCGTACAGCACCCGCTCGAAGGCGCGGGGCCGGCGCGAGGCGATCGCCCAGAGCACTCCGAACAGCCCGAGGAACACCGACTGAAGCAGGACCAGCATCGCCCACGCGATCCAGCCCACGATGCTGATCCACACGAGCAGCGCGCCGAAGAACCCGATCCCGAACGCACATCCGAGAGCGAACCCGCGGCGCGCCGGGGCGCCGGCCGCGAGAACGAGCAAGGGCATAGGAGCGACCCACGCCAGCGGACCGAGATCGGGCTCCGGAAAGGCGAGGGACAAAAGAGCGCCGGCCACGAGCGCGATCCCGTACGCGCCCACGCGCGCGGCGAAGGTCTCTACACGCAGTCCCGGCACAACGTGCGCTGCTCGTCGACGAGCTGGCTCTTCAGCTTGACCAGCCTGCAGCGCGCACAGACGAACTCGGCGCGGTCCTTGATCGGGACGACCTTCGTCGGCAGAGGCTCGTTCAGGGGGATGTCGCGCTCGCTGGCGAGCGCCATGATGTCGTCGTCCTCCTCGGCCTCGTCGGCTACCCGGCGCGCCGGGGTACGTTGCGTCAGCAGCTCCTCGACGCTCGGATCCTCACCGTCCTCGTCGTCGGTCGCCGCGACCGGCAGCGCGTCGGCATCCGGGTCGTCGTCCGCCGGCTCGAGATCTTCGTCGTCCTCCACCGCGAGCTCGTCGTCGCCGAGCGCCGTCAGCTCGTCCTCGTCGTTGGCGACCACCACATCTCCTCGCTCCAGCATCGGTCCGCTAACCCTATGCCCCGGCCTCCGCACCGCAAACGCGCCGAGGGCGGGCGTCGACGCCGGACGAAAGGCACGAACGACGACAGAAAGGGAGACCCGAGGGCCACCGGGGGCCGCTCCTTAGCCGGCGAGCCGGTTATCGGAACGTTGTCCCGGGGCCTCTCGGGTCTGCCAAGACAAGTCCCAAGCAACCTCGTGCTGCTGCACCCTTCGAACGGGCCGGCACCACAGACCCGAAGGTCCGTCGAACCGTCCGGCTCCTTGCGCGATCTGCTCGGAGACCGAGCACACCGCACAGTCTGCCGGCGAAGTCGGGCACCGGTCCGGCTGAGCCGGTCCGGCTGAGCCGCTCGGGTTTGACCCCGACCGACTCCGTCCTTCTTCGCCCGCTCTCCCTTCAGACCTCCGAGGAGATCTTCCGGGCGGCGCTGCCGCCGGTTTGCTGCTTGGGACGTTCCGCACGATATGCAAGCCGGCAGGGCTCGTCAATGCCTCGCAGCCAGTCGATCGCCAGCACGCGAAACAATCTCGCCCGTCACCACACGGTGCACATCATGTCCACAGGATGTCCCCCGAACCGTTGCCGACCGGCGCCACTGGCAGGCCCGAACGCGCCTCTATAGTGTGGCGATGAGCAGCAAGAACCCGCTCCCACGTCAGAGCGAGGACTTCCCCGCGTGGTACGCGGAGGTCGTCAAGCGCTCGGGGATGGCGGAGCATGGGCTCGCCAAGGGCAGCCAGATCATCAAACCCCACGGCTACGCGATCTGGGAGCACACGCAGCGGGCGCTGGACGATCGCTTCAAGGCCACCGGCCACGAGAACCTGATGTTCCCTCTGTTGTTCCCGGAGAAGCTGTTCGCCCGTGAGGCTGCGCACGTCGAGGGCTTCGCCCCGGAGGTCGCCGTGGTGACGCACGGCGGCGGGGAGAAGCTCGAAGAGCCGCTCGTCATCCGCCCCACGTCGGAGGCGGTGATCTGGGCGGCGTACGGGAGCTGGATCCAGAGCTACCGCGACCTCCCTCTCCTCTACAACCAGTGGTGCAACGTGCTCCGGTGGGAGATGAGGACCAGACTCCTCCTCAGGACCAGTGAGTTCTGGTGGAACGAGGGCCACACCGCCCATGCGACCGAGGCCGAGGCCGGCGAGGAGGCCTTGCGGATGCACGAGGTCTACCGCGAGGTGTGCGAGGACGTCCTCGCCGTGCCGGTCCTCGGCGGCCGGAAGTCGGAGTCCGAGCGCTTCCCCGGCGCCGTCGAGACCTACACGAACGAGGCGTTGATGCGCGACCGCAAGGCCTTGCAGTGCAACACGTCCCATTTCCTCGGGCAGAACTTCTCGAAGGCGTACGACGTCCAGTTCCTCAACCGCGCCGGAGAGCAGGAATACGCATGGGGGACCTCGTGGGGCTTCAGCACCCGCATGGTGGGCGGGGTGGTGATGGCCCACGGGGACGACTCGGGCTTGCGGCTCCCGCCGGCCGTGGCGCCCGTGCAGGTGGTGATCGTCCCCATCTACCGGACCGAGGACGAGCGAGCGGCCGTCCTCGAGGTCTGCGGCAAGCTCCACGATGCCCTCGCCGGCGGCACGATCCGCGTGCGTGTGGACGACCGCGACCAGCACCGCCCCGGCTTCAAGTTCAGCGAATGGGAGCTCAAGGGGGTCCCGGTCAGGGTCGAGGTCGGACCCAAGGATGTGGCCGCCGATCAGGTCACGATCGCCGAGCGGGTAACCGGCACGAAGGACCCATCGCCGATCGCGACCGCCGTCTCGCAGATGCCGGCGCTGCTCGACGATCTGCAGCGCAGGCTGTTCGACGACGCGCACGCGTTCCTAACGGCGAACACGCACGACGTTTCGGGACTCAGCGAGCTGTCCGAGAGACTCGATGCCGAGGCAGGATTCTGGGTCGGTGCGTGGTGCGGGGACCATGTCTGCGAAGCGAGGGTCACGGAGGAGACGAAAGCCACGATAAGGACCCTGCCGGTCGAGAGAGAGGACCCCGGCGCGCCGTGCATCGTGTGCGAGCGGCCCGGCCTCGAGCGAGCGACCTGGGCGAGATCGTACTAACCACGGCCATGCCACCACCCCCCCAGGAAACGCCCGTGGACGCGCCGAGCGCGCCGGTCGACCAGCCTGCGGACAAGAGGCTCGCGGCGCAGTACGCGGTCATCGAGGCTCTCGCCGAAGCGACGACCCTCGAGGAGGCCGCGCCCCGGGTGCTGGGGGCGATCTGCGATTGTCTCGATTGGGAGCTCGCGTCCTTGTGGGTCATCGACGAACGGGCGGACGTCCTCAGGTGCCGGTACACGTGGCACTCGGAGGGTGCGCCGACCACGGAGATGGAGCGCGCCACCGCCGGGATGACCCTGGCGAAGGGGCAAGGGTTGCCGGGGCGCGTGTGGGAGACGGGACAACCGTTATGGGTGAGCGATATCACCGCCGACCCCAGCTTCCCCCGCGCGCGGCTGGCGCGCAAAGAAGGGTTGCACGCCGGCTTCGGATCGCTGCTGGAAGGCAAGCAGGTCGTAGGCGTCATCGAGACGTTCAGCCCCCACGTCCTCGCGCCCGACGAGAAGATGGCCGAGGCGCTGCAAGCGTTCGGCCGCCAGCTGGGACAACTCATCGAGCGGACCCGTGCCGAGGAGTCCCTGCGCCGGAGCGAAGCTCGCAAGGGGGCGATGATCCAATCGGCGTTGGACTGCGTCATCGGGATGGATCACGAGGGGCGGATCATCGAGTTCAATCCGGCGGCCGAGGCCACGTTCGGACACCGGAGCGAGGAGGTCCTCGGGGAGCGCCTGGGCGACGTGCTCATCCCCCTCCCTTACCGAGAGCTGCACTATCGCGGCCTCGCGCGCTACCTCGCGACAGGCGAGCACGAGGTCCTCAACCGTCGGATCCAGATCAGCGGCTTGCGCGCCGACGGCTCCGAGTTCCCGGTCGAGCTGGCGATCACGCCGGTCACGATCCCGGGCGAGCCACCCGTGTTCACCGCGTTCTTGAGAGACATCACGGATCGGGTAGCGGCCGAGGAGGAGCACGCGCGCCTCCTGATCAGCGAGCAGGCCGCACGGGCCCAAGCCGAGATCGCACAGCGACGCATGGCGTTCCTCGCCGACGTGAACACCCGGCTGTCGACCGAGCTCGACTTCCAGGCCGCTCTCGGCACGCTCGCCGAGATGGCGGTCCCGCGCATGGCCGACTGGTGCCTGGTCGACGTCGCATCCGAGGATGGTCGCGTGCTGCGCGTCGCGATCGCGCACGCGGATCCCACCAAAGCCGCACTCGCAGATGAGCTTCGGACGAGACTGCCACATGCCGACTTCAAGGCGATCCAGACTGCGCTGAACACGGGTGAGTCCATCATGACCGCCGACATCTCCCAGTCGCTTGCCGATCTCGCAGACGAGCCTGAGCACGCCAGGCTGTTGCGCGAGATCGGGGCCACTTCTTCGCTCGTGGTTCCCCTCGTCGCTCGCGGGAAGACGCTCGGCACGCTGACCTTCCTGTTGGCGGAGAGCGGTCGGCGCTACTCCTCCGACGACCTGTCCCTCGCCGAAGAGCTGGCTCGGCGCGCCGCCGTCTCCATCGACAACGCCCGCCTCTTCCAGGAGCGCAGCCATGTCGCCCGCGTTCTACAGCGGAGCTTGCTGCCCCCGCGTCCTCCGTCCATCCCCGGCATCGACGTTGCGGCCCGCTACGAGGCCGCAGGCGAGGGCAATCAGGTCGGCGGCGACTTTTACGACGTCTTCCGCTGCGGCCGTCACCGGTGGGCGATCGTGATGGGCGACGTTTGCGGGAAGGGGCCGGACGCGGCTGCGGTCACCGGCCTGGCCCGCTACACCTTGAGGGCCGCGCAGTTCGAGAAGAACGCTCCAAGCCAGGTCCTCCCCGCCCTGAACCGCGCCATCCTGGAGCAGGCCGGTGGCGAGAGATTCGCCACCGTCGTCCTCGCGCTCCTCGAGACGGGCCGGCGGGGTCCGCGCCTCACGGTGTGCTCGGCCGGGCATCCTCTCCCGCTCCTTCGGCGCCGGGACGGCACCGTGGAAGAGCTCGGTACCCCGGGGACCGTGCTCGGGCTGTTCGACGAGGTCGAGCTGACCGACGCCACGATGCAGCTCCTTCCGGGCGAGGCCGTCCTCTTCTACACCGACGGCGTGACCGACATCGGGATGGCTGAGAGCGACCCCGCTGTCGTGGACCTCGAGTCGCTGCTGGGTTCCTTCACCGGCGACGAGGCGGCCCTCCTGGCCGATCGGGTCCGGGACGGGGCACTGAGCGCGCAGGGTGGGACCGCCCGCGACGACATCGCGGTCCTGGTCGTCCGGGTGCCCGACACCGCCGAACCCGGCCAACCCTCGCCGGGGGTGCGTCTGGATGCGCCAATCACCGGCGGTTTCAAGGCTCCATCCGAGGCACGCCGGCTACTCGACGCGCTGGCGCGCGAGCTGGAGCCGGAGCTGCTCGAAGATCTCCGCTTCCTGGTCAACGAGCTCGTGACCAACAGCGTCCGTCACGCTCCCGTGGGTGCCGCCGGCAAGCTCCGCGTGCGGGTCCTGACTTCGGCGGAGGTCGTTCGTGTCGAGGTCTCAGACGCCGGCGAGGGTTTCGTCCCCGAGCCCACTCCCCCGCGCGCGGATCAGGACTCTGGCTGGGGCATGTACCTGCTCGACCAGCTGTCCGACCGCTGGGGCACCGATCGCGCCGGTGACCGCTTCACGATGTGGTTCGAGCTCGATCGCGCGCCGAGCGCGCGTCCGGCCGCAGCCGGTCGGTGACGTCGGTGAAGTCGTAGAGGTCCCGGACGCCCTCGTAGACCCACGCCCTGTCGTAAAGGAGCGGGAGATCGGCTCCGAAGTAGAGATCGAATATCAGCCGGAACGTGTTCACCGGGGTGATCGAAGGATACAGCCGGTCACGGTCCACTCCGGGCAGGAAGTAGGCGTTGAGGATGCGCATCTTCTCCGCCAGCTGGATGTCGCTGGCCTCGGTCCACTTGAACCCCTCGATGTCGCGCTCGAACTCGAGCGGATGCGGACCCTCGTCCGACTGGATGACGATGATCGGCCGGTC
Source organism: Actinomycetota bacterium (assembly GCA_046262015.1). Classification (GTDB taxonomy): domain Bacteria; phylum Actinomycetota; class CADDZG01; order CADDZG01; family WHSQ01; genus JBHENN01. The sequence goes on from JBHENN010000097.1 coordinate 61,072, forward strand.
CTCCTCGGATACCGCGAGGAGCTCGGTCACTAGCTCCTGGATCCGGGTATTGGCGTAGGCGAGCTGCTGCAGGTAGTTGTAGGCGCGCGGATGCGCGCTCGCCTCCTCCCTGGTCACGTAGTCGCCGTCCGCGTCGACCACGTACGGCGGATGCGGCAGGGTGAAGTGCGCGAACGCGAACGTAGGGCGGTCGTCCTGCGCGATGCGGGCGAGGCTCTCGAACTGGAAGTTGATCCGGCCGAGATGGTCGGCGCGGAGGTCGAAGCTCCGGTCCAACCTCCCCAACCAGTCCGAGATCGGCTCCCACACCGTCGTGTCGAGTAGCACGCTGGAGAACTCGGACAAGGCTCCGTAGGACAGGTTCTCGTCCGCCGAGGGGTCCTTCGAGGTCGGCCCCCAGAACGAGCCGATGTGGACGTACCGGTAACCCATCGCCTGGAGGTAGCGAGCGACCTTGGAGCCTCTCAGCAGGTCGTATATGGGTCCGTGCTCGGACGGGTCGTCCTTCATCTGCTCGCTCAGGTAGTCGAGCGTTGTCATGTTCAAGGACGATGCCAGCGAATGTGCGGTTCGCGGATAGTTGGCCACGCTGTCGGACGCGACGAAGAACCCCTCGCGCTCGAGGAACGTGAGCATCTCGGTGTTGTCGAAGTCGTACAGCTCGGCCAGGGTGTCGGCACGCGCGTAGCGGTCGAACACCAGGTAGTAGATGTCTCGCTTCGCGCCGTCGAAGGAGGTCCACGCCGGCAGTCCACCCGCGCGGCGCGCCGGCGCCGGTGCCGGCGGCTCCCGAACAGCGTAGGCGACGATCGGGACGACGTTGAGCGCTACGAGCACGGCGGCGATCAGATTCAGGACCGAGCTGAGCCGGCGGCCCCCCTCTCCGGACCGCACGGCCAGCACCACGCCGATCACCGCAACCACCGCCCATATCGCCACCAGGGTGGCGGGACCGACCGCCATGCCGCTGTTGGCCAGGAGATCCGCGACGGGTCCATACGCGAAGAACAAAAAGACGAGCAGCGATGTGACGAGTCCCGCTCGCACCCAGTCGCCGGCGACCACGCGTGCGACCACGAGCAGCCCGGCCGTCCCGGCGAGAACGGCCACCAACGGTGCCACGACCGTGCCGAGGGTCACCTGCTTCTCGATGTTCTGGGCGAACAGGAACAGGACCGGATATGCCGCGATCAGGAAAGGATGGACGACGAGACGCTTCACGCCTAGCGGCGCGTGGTGAGCAGGTACAGGACCCGGCCCGAGTCCTCGATCGGCTCCACGGCGGCGATGTCGAACGAGCTCTTGAAAGCTCGCTCGAACCCGTCCTGCGTGTAGTCGGGGAAGACATCCTCCCGGTTGTGCAACAGACGCCGGACCATCTCGTCCTCCTTGGGGACGAACTCGATCAACAACCGCGGGCCCAACCGGGCGAGGAATCCGGCGACCCGCGCCAGCGGGACGTTGTTCCCTATCGCCAGGTGGTGGACGAGCGCCAGCGCGAGCACTAGATCGGCCGGGCCTCGCTCCGCGATGGTCATGCGCTCTTCGTTCGCCCAGCCCAGCGCGGGGCTGGGGTTGACGAGGTCGACCACGAGGGGGAGCAGGTGTTCCTCGCGGCCTGCTCGCGCCCGCCGGTAGCTCTCTTCGACGCATGCTGCGTCCATCTCCAGGCAGACGGCCGGTATCCCACGATCGGCCGCGAGACGCCCGAACAGCCCGGTGTTGCTGCCGAGGTCCCACACCGACGCCGGTGCGAGCTCCTCGATGTAGCGCTCCACCAGCGCCTTCTTGCTCTCCATCGCCCGCGTCGAGTAATGGGATGCCCGAGCGTAGTACTCGACCCAGTGACGTGCGGCCCTCCCGAGCCTCATGCCCGTCACGGCTTTCTCCAGGCTGCCGATGAGACCTTCGAAGGCCCGTCTGGTGAACCTGCCCGCACCGGGACGGATGGCCGCGTCGTCGTCCTGGTGGCGGCGCTGGCTCCGCGCGTGCAGAAAGATGTGGACGAGCATCCCCACCCGAAGGCGCGCCCGCGCCGGGAGCAGGCGCGCGGCGAGGTCCAGGGGGATGCCGTCGATGTGCAGCGCGGCGAGCCTGCCGAGGCGCAGGTCCCCGTAGCCCATCAGCGCGAGAGGCGCGAGGAGATGCTGGCAGAACTGTCGGTAAGCGACCCAGGGTTCGCCCGCACGCAGGACCTCGAACGACAAAGTGTCGATCAGTACCGGGTCGGGACCGCGGAACTGGACGTTGTAGGCGCTGGCGTCCCGCAGCGACATCCCGTGGTCGAGCGCCAGACGCTGCACCTTCAAAGTGGCCAGCGCGGCTTCCTTCAGCTGCGAGAACGCCCACTCGTAGGGATACGACACGAACCCGATCGGCTCCGGGCGGATCACCTTGTAAGCGTCGGACGTCAGAGCGAGGCTGAGGCCCACCTCCTCGTGCGGCACCAGAAGGCGCGCCTTCACGAGGGCGTCGTAGAGGCCGGACTCACCGAGACGGTCGTAGTGGGGTGCGTGAACCGCGTTGACCTGCCGGTAGAGGATCCCGTCGCGGCGGAACACCACCCCGCTGGGATCCCGGAACGACCCCGCCAGCGGTTGTGGCCGGCTCACTCCTGCCGCGTCATTCCTCGGGAGAGGAGCGGTCCCGCCGGAAGACGTTCGCGATGCGATGCCAGAAGACCTTGAGGCCGACCCCCACGCCCAGAGCCGCTCCGACAAGGAGCTGGAAGATATAGCTGCCCGAGCCCGGGTCGATGTAGGCATTGGCCACGGGGAGCGCAGTGAACGAGAACGCGGCGACGAGCATCGCCAGCGCCACCAGATCGATCCTGGGTCGCCTCATCGTGATCTGCCCCTCGCCTCCAGGGCCACGAACCTCGCGTTGTGGCCGGTTCGTGAATCCTATCTGAACGGGGGATGAACCCCGCGGACAGGGCGTGGGACGCCGGCGTGGGGTACGACAACCTCAGGCGATCCCGAGGAGCTCGAGCATCTGCTCGTGCCGGTCGATCACCACGGCCGCCTCGGGGGCGTCGCTGCGATCATCGTGCACCCCGCGGAAGCGCACCGCGTGCATCCCGACGTCGCGCGCTCCGGCGATATCGGTCCTGCGAAGGTCGCCCACGTGGACCGCCTCGGGCGGGCGCACTCCCAGCTCGGCGAGAGCCTTGGCGAAGATCTCGTTCCCGGGCTTCGGAACGCCGACCTCGTCCGAGAAGCACAGGACCTCGAGGTGCTCGAGCAGGCCGTGCTGGTCCAGCAGCTCGCGGACGACGCGGCCGGGCGTGATCCCCGTGTCGCACACCAGCGCGAGGCCGATGCTCGCACCGCTCAGCGCGGCCAGGGTCGCGCACGCTCCGTCGACGGCATCGACGCCGGTCTCGAGGCTCGCTTCTTCGAACGCACGCGTCAAGCGCGCGATGGCGTCGTCGTCGTCGACCCCCCGGGCTTCCAGGCAGTACGCGGCCATGCGTCCCGGACCGAAGGTCTCGACCTGCTTCCACGCCTCGTCGTGCTTCGACCAGGCCTCCGTTAGGAGGGCGTCCGCCTCGCTCTCGGACAGGTCCAGGAAACCAAGAAGGGCGCTCCTGCGTTGCCGCATCGCGCCCTCCCAGTCACGGTCCTTCAGAAGCGTCCCCCAGCAGTCGTAAGTGCCCGCTCGGATGCCGTCGACCCTCTTCACCCGATCACTCCCCTCACGCGCCGTCCCCGGCACGCCGTTGACGATCCTTCTTCACCACGCACGTCCCGATCGCCCGAGCCACCACCTCGGGTGCCTGGAGCAGGTCGGCGGCCGACCCGGACACCTCCGGACGGGGACGAGCGTACCTGACGGCCTCGAACACGATCTCGCGGGAGGAGGCACCCATCCGCGTGATCGTCCCCCGAACCTCGACGAAGTCGCCGGCGTGCACGGGCAGCAGCAGCTCGATCGAGGAGTATCCCGCGAACAGTCCTTCATCCCCGTCGGAGCGGATGCACAGCTCGGTGGCGACGTCCCCGAACAGCTCGATCAACCGGGCGCCGGCTACCAGACCTCCGCCGTAGTGCGTGTCGACCTGCGACAGACGGACGCGATGGAACGTGCTGATCTGTTCGGTCATGAGCGGTCCTACTCTCGCACGCGATCGAGCCCCGAGGCGCCGCGCCGGGCGACCGCCCAGACCAGGTACGAGGCGACCTCGGACGGCGTGGTGCCGCGCCCGAACACTCGGTCGTAACCCAGCTCGGCGGCCTGCTCGGGCGAGAAGCGCGGGCCTCCTCCGACCAGGACGACGTCGTCGCGCAGCCCCGCAGCGGACAACGCCGCGTGGACCTCACGGAGGTGGAGAAGGTGCGCGTCGCGCTGTGTGACCACCTGCGAGATGAGCACCGCGTCGGCGCGTTCGGCGCGCACCACGCCGACGATCTGGTCGGGGGCAACCTGCGCGCCCAGGTTGACGACGCGCATCTCGTGGAGATGCTCGAGACCTTTGTCGCCCGCGAAGCCCTTCATCGAGAGGATCGCGTCCAAGCCGACCGTGTGTGCGTCGGTGCCCGTGCAGGCACCGACGACGACGAGGGGACGCTTCAGGCTGCTGCGGATCAACCGGTCGATCTCCGGCGGGGCGAGAAGGGGGAACTCGCGCTCGGAGATCTCCAGGGCGTCCGGGTCGACCCCGCCCCGTACCGATCCGTACACGACGAAGAAGGTGAACCCCGGACCGATCGCCTTCATGTGAGCCACCTGGGGATGATCGAGGTTCATCGTGCGCGCCAGCTCCACCGCGGCGCGACGCGACCGCTCGGAGACCGGTACCGGCAGGGTGAAGGACACCTGCACCAGACCGTCGTCGGTCGCATCGCCGTACGGTCTGACCGCGCTCACGACGCTGTGCCTTCGGCCGGCGCTAAGGCCCGCTCGGCGATCAGGGCGGCCACCGGATTGACGTACGCCGCATCCTTGCGGATCACCCCGTCGAGCCCCCTTCCTCCCTGGGGCGAACGGGACGTGTCGGCGAACATCCCCGCCTCGATCGCCGCGAAGAGGCCGAGGTCGGCCACCTTCACCAGCATCAACCGGCACTCCTCGAGCACCTGCGCGGCGCGCCGCCCGACCGCCCCGCCCGGCTCGAAGGCGATCTCGTCCGCGAGAGCGCGCGCGCCGCCGAAGACGTACCGGGCGTTCTCCAGCGCGAGATCACGGTCGGCCAAAAACGGGGTATGGATGCCTTCGGTCATCATCCCGAGCAGGATGATGTCCTGGCCCGTCAGCGCCCCTACGAGGTTGAACATGCCGTCGTAGAGGAAGCCCTGGAAGATGTTGCCCGTCATGTGCTTGGTCGGCGGCATGTACTTGAGCGGCGCATCCGGGAAGCACTCGCGGATCAGCTGCGCGTGGGCGATCTCCAGGAGGATCTGGTCGGGGACCTCGGGATCGATCTCGAACGCATGTCCGAGACCCATCTGCTCGGGGCGAAGGCCTGCCTCCAGGGCGAAACGCTCATTGAGGAACTGGGATGCCAGCACGGTGTGGGCCGAGTCGATCGCGTCTGCGGTGGTCAGGTAATTGTCCTCGCCGGTGTTGATCACGATCCCCGCGAGGGCGTGCACCATGCGCGCGAAGTGCTGGTCGATGAAGGTGCGCTGCATGTTGATGTCCCGGAAGATGATCCCGTACATGCAGTCGTTGAGCATCATGTCGAGCCGCTCCATCGCGGCCAGCGCGGCCATCTCGGGCATGCAGAGGCCGCTCGCGTAATTGGTCAGCCGGATGTAGCGGCCGACCTCACGACCGACCTCGTCGAGAGCAGCCCGCATCAGCCGGAAGTTCTCCTGCGTCGCGTACGTGCCGGCAAACCCGTCTGTGGTCGCGCCGAACGGCACGTAGTCCAGCAGGGACTGGCCGGTGCTGCGGATCACGGCGAGGATGTCGCACCCGTTGCGAGCGGCGGCCTGCGCCTGCGGGATGTCTTCGTGGATGTTGCCCGTGGCGACGATGAGGTAGAGCCACGGCTTCGGCGCGTCTCCGACCGCGTCGATCGCGGCGGCACGGGCCGCAGCCGCGCCCGCGACGCGCTCGACGGCGTGGGTCGCTTCGGCGCGCGCCCGCTCGAGCGCGATCTCGAACGCGATCCCGCCCGGCCACTCCGGGATCGTCTCGCCGCGGGCGATCTGGCCGGCGGTGGTCGCGATGTCGCCGCAGCCCGACTCCACGGCATGGAGGAACGGGATGAGGACCCCGCGGCCGAGGCCCACGGCCCGGCCGACCTCCTCGACCACACGGTTGGGCAGGGGGACCGCCTCGGGGCCGTCACCCTGGACGCCGTCGACTCCCACCAGCCGGAGGCAGGAGCGCTCTATCGAGACCGTGGTGTGGATGCGAGCCAGGTCGGTGATGGGAGCCGCGATCGCGGCGGCGGTGTCCCGGCACTCGGCTACGGCGGCGCGGTCGAGCTGCAACCGGCCCAGCGGACGCGTGAACGCGGCCGCCATCAGCGCGCCTCTGCCTCGGCGGGCGGCCATACCCGCGTGCCTGCGACCCACGTCCCGAGGACCGCCGTGTCCACCAGCTCCTCATCGGAGACCGCGAGCGGATCGCGGTCCAGCACGGCCAGGTCGGCGGGCGTCCCGGGAGCCAGCGAGCCCGCCCCGGGGACCGAGCCGTCGAGCGCGTGCGCGCCGGCGGTGTGCAGGTACAGCGCCTCGCGCGGGGCGAGCCTCTCCTCCGGAACGTGGTGACTTCGGAGCGCGGCCATCTGGAAGAGCGGGTCGAGGGGCGTGACGGTCGAGTCGGATCCCGCCCCGACGGTGAGGCCCGCCCGGGTCATCGTCCCGAACCGGTTCATGGAGGCCGCACGCTCCCAGCCGATGCGGCGCGCGTACATCCCGTGCTGGCCTCCCCACAGCCGGTCGAAGCCGGGTTGGATGCTGATGCGCAACCCGAGCCGGACGGCGCGCCGGATGTGGTCGTCGGTCGCGCACTCGAAATGCTCGATCCGGTGGCCGAGAGCGCGCACGGCCTCGAGGCCGACCTCCTCCGCGACCGCCTCCCATCCCCGGAGCGCTTGGTCGATCGCGGCGTCGCCGATCGCGTGCACGCCACATTGCATGCCGGCCACCTGCGCGGCGCGGAAAACGTCGGCGAGCTCGTCGTCGGTGCGGTAGCGCATCCCGGCCTCGGGCGCGCCGGACGGCGGCGTCGACGTGTAGGGCCTGCTCAGCCATGCGGTATAGGAGCCGAACGAACCGTCCAGGAACAGGTCGCCGCCGACGCGCTCCAGCCCCATCTCCTTCACGCGCCCGACTTCGGAGGTGGCGACGTAGAGAGCTACTCCGAGAGCGACCTCTTCGGCGACCTCGCGGATCCGGTCCAGCGACCCCCACCCGCGCCACTCCACCACGTACATCTCGTGCACGCAGGTCACGCCTCTCGAGTAGGCGATCCCGACCGCGGCTTCGATCGCGCGCCGTTGGTCGACCGCCGGAAGATGCGCGTCGAACCATCGCCACGCCGCTCCCGCTGCCTGCTCGCGCAGGTATCCGGTCGGCCGCCCGGTGGCATCCCGGTCGACCCCTTCGGAGCCGTCGATCCCGAGGGACGCGAGCAGCGCGGTGGAAACGATGCACGAATGCATGTCCGCGCGCGCGAGCAGGGCGGGGCGGTCCCCCACCGCGGCGTCGAGGTCGCTGCGCGTCAGGGGCCGGTCGAGGGGGTCCTCGAAGTTGCCTCCGAACAGGACCCCACCGGTCCCGGCGCGCCGGGCAAACGCGGCGGTGATCGTCGATGCTTCGTGCACGTCCCTGAGGTCCATCCCCGATGCCGCGAGCCCGGTCGCCGGCAGGTGCACGTGGGCGTCACAGAAACCGGGCACGAGGCTCGCCCCGGCGAGGTCGATCCGGCGCTCCGCAGCAGGCTCGTCGCCGCGCGCTCCCGATCCCACCACGACGCCGTCGTCAACCAGCAGCCAGCCGGAGGGTTCCGGCGCGCCGAAGGTATGGATCGCGCCTCCGGTGAACAGCGTCGACGTCACCGCGCGAACCGTGCCACGAGGCGGGGCTCGGCGCGCACGAGGTCCAGAGCGAGGTCGGCGTGCCCGGGGACGTAGCCGTTGCCGATCGTCAGCTCGCATGACCTCCCCAGGCCCTCGGCCGTGAGCGCCGCGCCGGTGAACGAGGTCGCCATGGAGAAGAACACCACCCGTCCGTGATCGTGGCACGCGGCGATCGCTCCTCCCTCGCAGCCGGGCACGTTGGCGCATACGAAGACCAGATCGGCCCGGGCCCCGTCGAACGCGCCATCGACCGCTGCTACGACCGCTCCGGGATCGGTGCAGTCGACGACCTTCGCCTCGGCACCCGCATCCGCGGCTGCCGGCGCGGATCCCTCCGGCCAGCACAGGCCGAGCACCCGGCCTTCGGGGCCGACCGAGCGCACCGCCTGCGCGCACGCGAGCATCCCCGACTTACCCCCGGCGCCCACGACGACGACGCGCATCCCGGGGCGTGCCAGGCGCGCCATCCACGCCGGCGCGCCGCAGACATCGAGGACGCCGAGCACCACCCTCTCGTCGAGGTCGGCCGGGACCTGAGCGTAAGCCGCGCCCCCGAAGAGCACGGCGCGGCCTTTGACGGCGACCTGCTCCGACGCGGGGTCGAGGTCGACGATCCCGTCGAGTGCGAGCGGGGTCAGCGTGAGCGATACGAGCGATGCGATCCGCGTCCCCGCCGCCGGCTCAGACCGGCCGGGGCCGAGCTCGCTCACCGTTCCCACGAGCATCCCGCCGGAACCGGTCACCGGGTTGTGCATCTTGCCCGCGCTCGCCACGATGCTCTCGATACGATCGGCCATAGCGCGGGCGTCCCCTCCCGCCGCCTCCCGGATCTGCCGGTAGGACGCGGAGTCGATGTTCAGGTAGTCGACGTCGACGGCCAGCTCGGCGTCCCGGAGTGGTCCGGTCGGGTCCAGCACCCGTGCCTGCTGCGGCAACACGCCGCGCGGCTCGACGACGCGGTGCAGCCCGAGGTCCTCGTCCATCCTCAGGGCCCGACGGGCTCGGTCGCGGCGCGCCGCCAGTAGCGCTGGCCCTCCTCCGGCAGGGCGTACACCGGGTCGTGGTACTCGTAGGTCCCCGCGGCGAAGGCCGCGGGGTCGTCCTGCTCGATCGGCGTGCGGTAGCTCTTCGACCATCGGGAGATCCCGAGGACCTCGTCGTAGGACTCGGCCTGGTCCACCCACCGCTTGCCGGCGAACGGCACGTCGCACACGATGCGGGGCGTTGCGAACCCCGGCAGGTAGCCGAGGATCGCGTGCTGCAGGCCTTGCGCTTCCCGCAGCGACAGGCGCCAGTGCTCGGAGTTCGGGATCATGTCGCACATATAGAAGTAGTACGGCATCACCTTGGCGCGGTCGAGAAGCGTGAAACAGAGATCGAGCAATGCCTCCTGGCTGTCGTTGACCCCCCGCATCAGGACCCCCTGGTTGCGGACGTCGCGGAAGCCCATGGCGTGGAGCTTGCCCACCGCCGTGGCCACCAACGGCGTGAGCGAGTTCGCGTGGTTGACGTGGGTGTGCACCGCGAGGTCGACGCCCCGGCGCACGGCTTTCGTGGCGAGCCGGTCGAGTCCCGCCAGCACGTCGTCCTGCAGGAAGTGTTGTGGCAGGCCCATCAGCGCCTTCGTCGCCAGCCGGATGTCGCGGATGTGCTCGATGTCCAGCAGTGCCGACACGAACCCTTCGAGATGCGCTATCGGGAGGTTGGCCACGTCACCTCCCGAGACGACGACGTCGCGCACCCCCGGCGTGCCGCGGAGGTAGCCGAGGATCGCCTCGTGCCGCTCCTTCTGCTTGAGCTCGAAGCGGTGCTTCGCGATGCCCGCGACGTCGTTGCCGACGAGATCCATCCTCGTGCAGTGCCCGCAGTACTGCGGGCAGGTCGACAGCAGCTCGGCGAGCACCTTGGTCGGGTACCGGTGCGTGAGGCCTTCGACCGCCCACATGTCGGCCTCGTGGAGGCTGTCGCGTTGCGCCAGCGGATGGCTCGGCCAGGTCGGGTGGCGCTCGGCGAACGCCGGGATCATGTAGCGACGGATCGGGTCCGCCCACAGGTCGGTCTCATCCATCGTGTTCAGCATCTGCGGCGGGATCAGCATCGACATCGTGGCGGTCTCGCTCTGATCGCGCGCCACGGACGCGGCGAGGTCCTCGGGCATCAGGTCGCCGAGGAC